>JBBTYQ010000001.1:0-241547 GCA_038078555.1 Patescibacteria group bacterium
AGCCTGTTACTCCGACGTTGTCTGTAGAAGCAGTCCAAGAGAGATTAATTTGAGAAGATGAGATGGCGGTGGCGGATAAGCCGGTGGGAATAGATGGAGCCGTAGTATCAGAAGGCGGCGGCAAAACTGGAGCCGGTTTTATCGGTACAGCTATCATAGCAAATTTTCCAGCGCTCGATAAAATCCAAGACATATTATTTGTGCTCGCACCCTGCTCTATTGAACCAGCGCTTCTGATATTGTTATTAGCTAAAACATTAAACTGCTCTGTTTGATTTGGCCCTGCCAAAGCAGTGGCATTTACGCTTGCGCCAATAACATCAAAAACCATTTCATTGGAAGCGCTTGATAAGGAAAGCGATGGATTGGCATTGTTACCGCCGGAAATTGCCGAACTTCCCAAAGGATTTGTTTGATTAACGCCGGCAAAAGATACTGCTGAAACTGCTTTGCCCAAGGAATATCTATTACTAAACGATACAATGACATTATTAGCGCCTGTTGGAGGATTAATTAAACTGTAAATATAAGCTCTTTGTGTCCAGGTGCCGTCATGAGTACTGTTGACTTGAATCATATTTTGTCCGGCATAAGTAATACTGCTTACAATTTCTCCGTAATTATGATCCAACGCCACTGAAACAATCAAAAGCCGATCGTTTCCTGAAACCGTATGGCTGAAAGTCAAATCAGTATAAGCTCCAGCAACTTGAGTGGCAGTGGAAACATTATCAACCGCAATTGTCCCTGCTGGCGGAGGAACTGATGCTAAAGCCACGGAGAATGTAATTACAAAGTCATCGGGATTGGCGTTATTGGATTGGTCTTGGCAGCGGATGTAATAAGAATATGAAGAGCCGCTGGCTAAGCCGGATATTGTTGTGGAGTGGTTAGTAGAGTTGGTGGAAGAGAAAGTATTGGCTATTGAAGCGTAAGCAGTGCCAGAAGTGGTGGAATATTTACAGGTTGATGTTTCATTAGTTGATAAAGATAAAGTGGTTTGAGTGGTTGAAGAAGGCAGAACGCCTGAAGGCGCTCCGCTTGATCTGATAGGCGGAGTGGTGTCAATTGAAGCTGATTGAGTAGTGGCTGAAGCGGAACTTGATTGAGCTGACAAGTTGCCTGCTGCGTCATAAGCAGAAACTATATAAGAGTAGGCCGTAGAGGCTGATAGTCCTGTATTTGAATAATTAGTATTGGCCGTAGTGGCTATTTGAGTTCCTGCTCTATATATACGATAGCCGGTGACTCCGACGTTATCTGTCGAAGCAGTCCAAGAGAGATTAATTTGAGAAGATGAGATGGCGGTGGCGGACAAGCCGGTGGGAATTGAAGGAGCTTGAGTGTCAGCTGGCGGAGGTGGAGGAGGAGGCGGAGGCGGAATTCCCGAACAAGTTGATAATAAACCTATACATTCATTGCCGGTGATATAAGCGCCCATAACTGATGGCCACGAGCCGCCGCGGCCGTTTGAAGAATATGAGCTTCTTTTGAAGTCAGCTGAAGAGCTAAATGAACCGGAGCTGTTTATAAAATTGGGATTAGTATTGACAGAATTCAAATCAAGGCCGCTGTAAGATTGCCAGCCGGAAAGCGTGGTCGCTCGCGTACCATAATTATGCCACCAAGAAGCCGTAATGCCTGAAGGAGTATAAAAATTATTATAATCGGAATAATGTACAAACGAAGAACCGTCAAAAGAAATATTATAATTTCCATTAACGTTGTTATAAATAATATTATTAAAAAAATTATGAGCATAAAGCGCTGCGGTTGACCAGGAATATAACGGCCTGCCAACATTAAAAAAAACATTGTTATAAATTTGAAATGTCAAAGGATCCATGTTTTGATAAAAGAAATACCTGTCAGCTGATGCTCCTCTAAAAACATTTTGGTATATTTTTATGATTTTCCCGTAATTCAAAGCGGCGCCTTCAAATCCTCCACTGGCTGAAGCCACAAATTCATTATAACGATACGTTGCTTGAATCGTACCGTTTTGTGATTGATATTTTGGATGTACCCATCCTCTGATAGGATTATAAAATTTATTGTTTTCAAAAATTGTATTTTCATCTTTTTCATGCATTACTAAGGCCAAATTTCCGAAAGACCCTCCGGCTGATTGCGCATTGTCGTGAAGTTTACAATTTTGAATCAACGCATTTCGTGAATTGATAAGACGAATAACGTTTGGCCAAGCCGCATCAGTGGTTCCCCATGGACCTTGATGATCCCAGCCTCCTGATAAATCGCAATTCTTCAAAGTATTATCGGATCCACCAAAGACAAAACCTCCAAAAGTGCTTATGCCGTCAATAGTGTTATTGGTGCCCGCCAAAAAAATAGCATTATTAGGATGATATTGAGGAATGGTTTTTGATGAACCTCCTTTTATTAACACATATTCGTTATTATAATTTTTAATAAGAATATTAGAGGAGTTATCAATATTTAAAGACCCCATCCACCAACTGGCTCCCGTACCTCCGCCATAAGGCGTTACATCGCTCCAGTATTCGCCTGCTCTGATATATAAAGTATCGCCATTAGCCAGCGCTTGGCTGGCGGCATAAACGTCTGTATAAACTCTGGACGTTCCGCTGCCGCAACTTCTGGCAGCTGGGTCATAAGTGGCACAGTTACTTGTAACCGTGGCGGCATTGTCAAGAAATATAGTGGCTGCCTTGGCAATGTCTGATGATATAACAAAGATACCCAATAAAACCGTTGTAAAAATCAATATTTTTCTCATGTTTCTATTTTACCATTTTTTTTGAAAAAATTTAAATAGCATGAACGTCAATTAAATAAGGCATAAGTTTATCTTATATTTTATTAGTTTGCCGAATTAAAAAGCGCCTGGATTTCCCAGTCAAATAAAACGCGGTTATAAATGCGGATTTCATCAAGAAATCCGTTAAAAAACCTGTTCTTATAACCGCTTCGACCGAATTCAACATTGGTTGGAGTGTCTGGCGAAGTTGAAGGCAATATCGTCGAGTTTTCCGGTTCTCCGTTTAAATAAATTTTAACTTCCCGCGTTGAATTATTATAAGTAAAAGCTCCATAATGCCAATCCCCGGCAGAAATCACATTTGTGCCCATTAAACCGTTAGTCGGAGGATTATCCCAATTGTTTCCCGCAAGCTCATAACCGAAATAAATAAGGTCATTAATCATACCCAGTCCCCAATCTTTATTATCAACACCATAAAATTTGAAAACAAAAGGAATCGGGTTTCCGGGATCTCCGCCTCCGGCATTTAATTTAAACCAAGTCAAAACCGTCAAGTCGCGGCCTCCGCTTAATTCCGGCACATCGGGCACGATAACGTAATTATTAACGCCATTAAAACTTAGACCGTTATTTACTTTCCCAATAGTCCAAGTCGGCCCATTAGTCAGCGTGCCGTTATTGCCATTCATTGTAAAATCAACGGCTGTGGTTCCTGAAGATTCATCCAATTTCCAATAACCGGCAATAGCCAAAGCGTTTGTCCAAAGCGTTAGATTTCTTCCTATCTCATATCGCGCATCATCGCTACCGCCGTCAGTTAAGGCGATTTGTTTTAAGTATTTCTTTGATTCCAAAAGAGAAGCGAAAACGTAATCAGCCGGACTGGCCACGTAGTTATAATAAAGTCCTGACAAAGAATTGTTTATCGGGTCAATCGGCAAAGCGGAAAACGGCGCTCCGCTTTCAATTAAAGTGAGGTCCACTGGCACCCAGCCAGTGCTGTCTATTTTTCTATAATCAGTGTCTGATTTGCAGCTGTAATTCCAGCCGCTGGGCAAAGACGGAAGCAGTAGCGGGTTGCCTGAACCATAATCACAATCAGCAGTAGCATAAGGCAGGGAAATATAAACCGTATTGGCGCTGCCGTAAGAGCCATTGCCTAAGCTGTATAAATTTAAAGCTGAGTTAAGAGCCTTTAGGTCGGCTATTCTTTTGGTGTCTCTTGATTGTTTCAAAAGCTCCGCGGGATTTAATACTACTACCGCGCTGGTGGCCAAAACAGCCAAAATGCCGATGACGATAAGAAGTTCTAAAAGCGTAAATGATTTTTCGCTGTTTAACATTATTAAATTATCGGAAATAAAATTTTCCTTTTATTAGCATTCTAAATGGCAATGTCTAAAAAAACGTCCCCTCTCGTAAATTTCACACACAATCTAAATAAGAAAGTCTATTAAGATACGCAATTGCGATAGATAATAGCATAAAACTTTCTCGCAAATCATAAATCAAGCTTCGGAATCATTAGAATCATTAGAAAAACTTAGCCTTCCGTCATTTTTTCTGGCAGCCCAATCTTCGATTATCTCCTGAATAACCACTGCGGTCGGCACCGCCAAAAGCAAACCGGCAAATCCCGCAATTTTAGCTCCAGCCAAAAGAGAAATAACGACAACCACCGGATGAAGACCGACTGTGCGTCTCATTACAAAAGGAACAAGTAAATGATTTTCTAATTGCTGAAGAACAAGAAATAAAACTATTACCGAAATAGCCAAAGTCCATGATTCGGAAACCGCAACAAAAAAAGCCAAAACTCCGGTAATTACCGGCCCGACAAAAGGAACCATTTCCAAAATTCCTCCGAGAATTCCAAAAATCAAGCCGTACTTCACTCCTAATATCATTAATCCGATAAAAATAGTAAAACCTACAATAAGGCTTAAAATTAATTGTCCTTGCAGCCAAAGTCCAAGCTTTTGCTTGGCGCGCAAATAAATTCTAATAACATAATCCTCCTGAACCGGAGGCAAAATTGCCCTTAAAAATCTTTCTACTCCGTATTTGCTTGCGGAAAGATAAAAAGAAAGCACGAAAACAGCCACTACAAAAGTAATCCCGCCAAAAATTTTCGGAATAATGCCGACAAAAGAAGTTCCGCCCGCGAGCAATACATCGGTAAATTGATTCAAGCTTTGCTCAAAATTTTGAAGCATTTCCGGAGTTACCAGCGACCCTAAGGCCGGTATTTCTAATTCTTTTATATTGACAGAAAGATTATTAAATTCCACCGCTGCAACCGGAACAATAATATAAAGCAGTACTGACAAAACCGCCAAAATCATAAAAAATATAAAAAGCGCGCCCAAAATCCGCGGGATGCCCCGTCTTTCTAAAAAACTGATAGGCGTATCAATAGCCGAAGATATTACTAAGGCCAGAAAAAGAATTACAAAAACATCGCGCAATAAAAAAATAGCGAGAGCAAAAAACACTATCAGCAAAATTCGCCAAAGAGAAGCCCAAGAAATGTCAATTACGGTTTTTTCCATTGCAATTAGAAAATGTTAAATATATTCAATATTCTACTATATTTTCAATATTTCTTCAAATTTTTCCTCTTCTTTAAAAGGCCCGATTATCGCCAAATTAAGTTTTTCATTTTTAAAAATATCTTGAGCAACCGCCATAATCTCCTCTGCCGAAACAGCTTGAATTTTTTCCGCCAACTCCTCTGGGCTAATGAGCTCTCTGGTTAAAATTTCCTGACCGCCGTAAAAACTGGCAATTTCATCCGATGTTTCCAAAGAAAGCATCAAATTGCCCAATAAATGATCTTTTGTTTTTTTAAGTTCCTTATCTCCAACTAAATCCTCAGTCATTTTCTTAAGCTCTTCAATAGTTGCAGAAATAACTTCTTTTATCCTTTTATTATCGGCGCCGATTAAAGCCACCAAATAACCGTGGTCGGTGAATAAATCAGCACTTGCCCAAGCATAATAAGCCGCCCCCATTTCTTCTCTTATCTTTTGGAATAATCGAGAGCTCATACTACCGCCAATAATATGAGATAAAACTTGAAGCGCATACTTTCTTTTGTCAAAAATATCATAAGCTCTAACGCCTAAAATTAAATGCGTCTGGTCTGACTCTTTATGTTTTAATAAAACCTGAGAGTTTTCTTGAGATTCCTTGGTTTTAATTTTCTGAATTTTTTCATTTATTTTTATTTCGGAAAAGGCGCTTTTTATTTTTTCAACTGCTTCTTCGTTAAATTTTCCGGAAACAACTATAATTGTTGACGAAGCCAAGTAATGCTCGTTTTTGTATTTTAAAAAATCTCCCGAATTGATTTTTTGCACTGTTTCTTTCGTTCCTAAAATATCCCAGCCAGCCGGCTGGTCTCCATAAAGAAGTTCTGTCCAAATATCCCACACATACCGTTTTGGATCGTCTCTGGTCATATTTATTTCTTCAATAATAACGCCTTTTTCTTTTTCAATTTCTTTTTGGTCAAAAACTGAATTAAGATACATATCGGAAACAATATCAAGCGTTTTATCAAAATGAATCGGTAAGGTCTTAACCCAATAACCGGTATATTCATGGCTGGTAAAAGCGTTATATGACGCGCCAAGTCCATCAAGCTCGGAAACAATATCTATCGCGCGCGGCCGCTTTGTTGTGCCCTTAAAACACATATGCTCCAAAAAATGGGAGATGCCGTTAATTTCTTTAACTTCGTATTTTGAACCGGCTTCAACTAAAACAAGCACTGTTGTTGAAAAACTATCGTTTTTTGGCGCTAAAATTATACGCAAGCCGTTATCTAAAGTTATTTTGTTGAATTTCTCCATTTTCAATCAGTTAATTTTTGAGTTAAATAATTTTTTAATTCGGATATTTTTATCCTTTCTTGAGCCATAGTATCCCGATTTCTAACTGTAACATCGTTATTTTCCAAACTATCAAAATCTACTGTTATGCAAAACGGCGTGCCGATTTCATCTTGAGAATAATAGCGTTTTCCGATATTGCCTCTATCATCCCAGACAACTTTAAAATCTTTGCGTAAATCATCATAAACATTTTTTGCCATATTTGATAAATCAGGTTTATTGGCAAGCAAAGGAAAAACCGCTGCTTTGTGCGGGCTTAAATTATAAGCTAACTTCAAGACTACTCTGCCTTCTTCCTCGCTATATGCCTCAAGAAGAACCGCAAGTAATGTCCGGTCAACTCCAAAAGTCGGCTCAATCACATGAGGTAAAAATTTATCGCCTGTAATTTGGTCGGAATAATTCAATTCAACTCCGCTTTGCTCAGAATGATTCTTCAAATCAAAATTAGTCCGGTAAGCTAAACCATAAAGCTCATCTAAACCAAATGGAAATTTATATTCTATATCTATTGTGCGCTTGGAATAATGAGCGCGCTCACCATCAGGAATTTCGTGAAAGTTAAGGTTTTTCGCTTTAATGCCTATTAATTTCATCCAATTCTTCATCTGACTGAGCCAATGGTCAAACCATTTTTTCCACTCGTCCTCGCGGATAAAATATTCTATTTCCATCTGCTCAAATTCTCTGGTTCTGAAAATAAAATTTCCCGGAGTAATTTCGTTTCTAAACGCTTTACCTATCTGTGCTATGCCAAAAGGAATTCTAGGATGAAAACTATCGATAATATTTTTAAAATTAACGAACATTCCCTGAGCGGTTTCCGGACGCAAATAAGTGAGTCCTGTATCATTTTCAACAGGACCAAGATAAGTTTTCATCATGGTATTAAACTGCCGCGGCTCTGTAAGCTCTCCGCCGCAAACAGGACAAATTTTCGGATTTTCTAATTTATCCGGCCTGAATCGATTTTTGCATTTTTTACAATCGGACAGAGGGTCGGAAAAATTTACTTCGTGTCCAGAAGCCTGCCAAACCTTGCGATTCATAATCAAAGCGCTGTCTATGCCATACATATCATCGCGCTTATAAGTAAAAATCTTCCACCAAAGATTTTTTATATTATTTTTAAGCTCAACGCCTAAAGGGCCGTAATCCCAAGAATTCGCCAAGCCGCCATAAATTTCCGAGCCGGGATAAATAAAACCCCTCCTTTTGCACAAACTGACGATTTTATCCATTAAATTATCAGAATTTTTCATAAATAGTTTTTTTGAGTATAGCAAAGCTGGAGTAAAAATAAAGCCCGTTTTGGGCTTTTCGCTTATAATCGTTTCCTGAAATTTTTCTTTAAATGCTGTTTAATTTTTCAAAAGCTTCTTGGGGATTTAAACTATTCCAAATATACGATGCTGAAGCAGCAATATCAGCCCCTGCTTCTTTTGCCAATTGAGCCAATTCAAAATTAATTCCGCCGTCAATTTCTATTACAATATCAGAATATCCTAATTCAACATTTTTTAAAAATTCTATTTTTTTCATTACTTTCGCCTGAAATTGCTGGCCTGACAAGCCGGGATTAACCGCCAAAATCTGTACCATATCTATTTTGTCTAAATAGGACAAAATTTCCTCTATAGCTGTATCAGGATTAATTGCCAAGCCTACTTCAACACCGCCAGCCGCGCATTTATCCAAGATTAAATTAAGAATATCTGCTTCGCTATTATTTTCGCTGGCTGCTGCGGAATTTTTAATCGCCTCGAAATGAACGATTATTCTCTGAATGCCCGTTTTAATCCAATCATCAATCGCTTCTTCTGGATGTTCTACCATTAAATGAACTTCTATATTAACGTCTGGCAATTGATTTTTTGCATCTGACAACTCCCCCGGGTTATTCCATGTTTTCCAATCTGTAAATTTGCCGTCGGCAATATCAATCTGAATCCATCCGCCGGATTGCGAAAAAAAATCTCCGGCTTTTTTTAATTTTTCGGAAACACACTCAAAATTTTGGCAATTAATTGCTGGAATAATGTTCATTTAAAGATAATCTGCTACTCTATTATAAAAACGGCCGTTGCTACAACTGATGTCCAAAGGCCGCCCTTATTGCCTTCGGCTGATTGAGTGGTGTTAAAAGTTTTAAAAATTTTTCCTGAGGCTTTATAAATTTGCTCTCTTTCATCCCAAGCGATACTTGAATCAAATTCAATGCCTAAGGTAGTGGCTAACATCGTGGCCGCTAAGTCTTCGGCATACTCCCCGGCTTTTTCCGAAGTTTCTCCGAAAGGATGATGCTCGGATAAATATCCGTATTGATTTGAATCCTGCGGTAAAGCCGTACCAATAGAAGCGGCAATCAAACGATTTGGCTCATTAGTCGCGTTTCTTGCCATAACGCAATGAACAATCGCTCCGGGTTTTAAAATTTGCAAGCCTTCTTCGCGGGAAATTTTTTTGCAATTAGGAGGAAAAATAGAAGAAACCGTCACTAAATTAAAAGGAGCAATGCCGGCATCCCGCAACGCCATCTCAAAAGAAGTTAATTGCTCTCGGTGTACTCCAACGCCTTTGGTAAAAAAAATTTTTGAAGCCGTAAAATTCATATATTTTTTATTGTTATGTTTTTTTATTTATTAAATTATTCTCTATTTCTTTTATTTTTTCAAGTCTTCTCTTGTGCTTTTCTTCTCCGGAAAAAGGCGTCTTAAGCCAAACCTCTAAAATTTCCCAAGCGCTTTCATCATTTAAAAATTCAGCAGCTAATGACAAAATATTGGAGTCATCGTCGTTCCGGCTAAAATAAGCTTGTTCTTTATTAGCTGCTAAAGCTGAACGGATGCCCGGAAACTTATTTGCAACAACATCAACTCCCACTCCCGATCCGCAAATTAAAATTCCTCTCCGATTTAAAAAATCCTGAGCCACGGCCTTGACGACCGAAAATGCAAAATCCGGATAATCATCGCTTGCTTCATAATTTCCATTGCCCGCATCAATCACTTCATAACCGGTCTTTTTTAAATTATCTTCCAAAAACTCTTTTAATTTAAAGCCTCGATGATCAGCGCCAATATAAATTATAATTTTATTATTCATTTTATTGAATTACTAATGCATTTCTAAAATCAAATCCGCTATCTTTAAGCGATCTCGTTGTTAATGATTCCGCCATATAGATTAATTCTGAATTTGTAAATTCGTCAATTGCTCTTATTTCTGTCTGACCCACCAAAGGCATCTCTCTCCCCGCTTGAGTAATATTAGGCAAAGCCTCAATTTGAAAAATTGCCTCAGCTGGAATCCGAATGGCGCCTTTAGTTGCCGCAATTTTAGGAATCAGCCAATTAATTTCTTGAGTTCTTTCATTGTATGTCGGAACTGTTTCAATGTTGCTCTTTATAATGCCGGTTAAGCGCACTCCGGGCTGCAAATAAGCCTTAACAGAAACATCTTTTACATCAGTGGAATAATTTTTAATAATCCAATGAATTGTAAAATTTATTGGCTGATTTATCTTGGGCGGCAAAACACCTTTGTTTGAAACGCCCAAACTCGAATCATTAAAATAAACCTGAGGTTCAATAATAATCCGGCCGCCGATTTTAGTTTCCAAATTAGTTAATCCGATTGTTTTATCAGCCGCCACATAATAAGGCACGGTAGGCGAAGAAATTTCCGCATCAACTTTTAAAATAAAATTTTTATCATTAAGCCTTTTAATAGGATAATCCGGTTTCGTCTTGATTTCTAAATCAACGCTGCCATACTCGTTAGTCGGCAAAAGCCTTAATTGAGAAACATTGGCCGCGCTCCAACTCAAGGTGCTGTCTCGGGAGTCAAACGACCCAGTTGTTTTAAGGCTGGAAAAATCAAACATTTCGCCGCTAAGTTTTGCTTTTATCACTACATCGCTTAATCCGACATCGGTATTATTTTTATAAGTTAATTTATATTTTAAAATTCCATTGGGATAAGCAACGTAATTAGGCGACTCGTTCAAACTGATTGCCAAAGAAAGAGGCGAAGGCGCAATACTTATACTGGCAGTCTTTTCGCTGATTAAATAGATATTACTCGAAAAACCAACCTCAATCTGAGCTTTAACTTCAAAAAACGACTGTTCTGGCCCGATAATTTTTCCCTTTAAATAAATCTCTCCGCTTTGACTTTTTTTCAATCCGTTTATTGCCAAATTATCAAGATTTTTACCGAAAAAATCAGCAGGTTTTATTTCTTTTATAGAAAAATTGGGGGGCAGAATAATTTTTAAATTCGCCTCCTCTATATTGATATCTGAAACATTCTCATAGCGGATTTTTGTTTCAAATTCTTCGTTATTCAAAACTTTTTCCGGAGTTGTTAAATCCAGCTTAATGCCCGGCTCTCGAGCCAAAACTTCCACATTTCTCTTTTTTTCAAAACGCGATTTAAGAACCGAAGAATAAGAAAAAGAGATGTTAAAATTCCTAACCGCCTCATTAGAACCAAGCGCTATTAGATTAATTTTTTCCTGAAAACCCAAGCCCGCCTCTATGTCGCCTATTTTCTTGGAAAATGTTCTTTTATCTGCGCCCTGACCGATTATTGCCGTCCCTTCGGGTAAAAAAATGGAAAAATCAGCGTCTTTTAAAATATCTTGAGAGCTATTGTCAAAATTGATCATCAATTCAAAAGGCACGCCAACCATAACACTTGAAGGTGCTGAAGCAGAAAGAATTACTTCCCGATCCGTGGAAAAATAATCATAAAGATAAAGTCCGCTTAAAGCGGCTAATCCCAAAACTACAATCAAAAGAATCCAAAATAACCATTTTCCTATTTGACCGATTTTCATAAAAATATTTGGCATCTTAGATGAGTTTTCCTTTTTTTCATCGTGCCAAGATTTAACATCTTGCAAAGACTCGTTTGATTTATCTTTGTCAGTTTTTAAATCAGCGCTAATTTCCGCGCGCTTTTTTAAATCGCTTTCTTCGGGACTTTTCTGATTATAAAGTTTTTTCTCTAAATCTTCTAATGCCATTAATGATTGAAAGTAGCGAAAATTCGTCAAACAATAAAATATTCCGTTATTTGCAGAAATAAACGCTGGTAATTATTATTATATCAATATTAGCTCATCTCCTTTATTTTTCCAAACCGCCCGACCGCATTGACCGCACAAAAAAACTTGATTTTCAACGGAAAAAAACTCAATTTCTTTTTTGTAACAAGAAACACACATTGCAAATTGCGGATCAAAACCCAAAATTTTAAGCAAAGCCCGGTAAATTATTTTTTCATCAAGCTCTGGGTCCATGATCCGCCGGATTATTAACCAAAGCCGGTAATCGGCCTGAAGGTCAAAAGTCATTTTTTTAATAAATCTTAAAATAGATAAAAATCTTATTAATAATTCCGGAGAACTGCGCAAGTTATTTTGGCGGTCAATTGTTAAAGCGTCAACTATCTGAAAACCGTTCTTTTCTATAAGCCTTACACTGGAAAAATTAAGCGGCTCAAGATGAGCGGAAAGTTTAGAAATAGGCTTCCTTAAACTCTTAGCCTTGGCCGTAATTCTTCCCAGGTCTTTTGTATATAAAACTAATGTTGCATCATAATCAGCCAAATCCGACTTATCTATTACCAGGGCTTCGGTAAAATATTCGGTCATTTGATAACAATACCACAAAATAAAAATGAACGCTTTAATCTCTTAGTTTCATAATTTTTATTTAAAAAAGTCAATTCTTAACTAATCCGCCAATTGGCGGATTAAGCGTATTTAAAAAAATCACCTACTCCTGCTTTTAAAATAGATTTTATTTCTATTTTTCTAAAATTTCTGCTCTATCTGCCTATATAGCCCAAACAGCCTCGTCTCTTGACAAGAGACTGCCATAACCTATACTTAAATAATATAGCCCCTAACAGGGGGTTTTTTATTGGAAAAGCAAGCCTTTTAAAAATAGGCACATATAAAATATATGAGTAAATACAACAAATATTTCGCTTTATTGCTCGTTTTCCTAAATGCCAACACTATTCAGGCATCAATTAACCAGAGCCAAAAAGAAGTATCTCTTGTTTCTCCTTATAGCTACCAAAACAACTACAACTATCAGTCTTCGGGAGACGCTTTTTTAGCTCAAAATCGCATTATTATCCAAACTAATCAAGAAAACAGGCTTATCAAGCCTAAAGTTTTTAAAGCTTGGGTTACTGCTTACTCCAGCGTTCCGGAACAAACCGATGACACGCCTCATATTACCGCTTCGGGCAATTATGTCAGAGACGGGGTCGTAGCGACTAATTTTTTGCCTTTTGGAACAAAATTCAGACTACCGGACGAATTCGGCGACCAAGTTTTTACGGTTGAAGATCGAATGCATCCAAGATTTCAAGACAGAATAGATATTTGGTTTGCCGACAAATATGACGCTAAAAAATTTGGCAAAAAATGGAGTTTAATAGAAATGCTTTAAAAAAATCCCCCCCCCGCAATGCGGGGGGGGGATTTTTTAGTATCTCTTTTTTAAAAATACCTCACTTAATATTCAACTCAACACCTGAAACACCAGTCAAAATATCTCTGCCCATATAAGCAACATTGGAATCAACGCTTGATCCTGATTTAAAAGAAATGTCTATTTTAACATTACCCTTTTTAATAGCCTTAAAAATTAAGGTTGCCACTGACCCTTTGCCGGAAACTTCTTCCGAAGGATTAGCCAGGGCAGAAAAAATTATCGAACCTACCAGATTATTGACTCTTAAATAAGGAAAAATATTAAAAAACGAAGCAGTTGTGTCAAGGTAATTTTTTGGCTCAAGAACTTCGTCTTTAATTTGCTTTTTAGTTTTTACCGCAGAACTAACCGGCTGAATTTCCAAAAATTCCGGATCATAATTTAAAATCACGTCAGTTCCGACGTTTTTTTCCGACAAACTATCAAGTAAAACAGTCACTTTCACCAATTCATTAAGATTAATGCTGGCTTTATCCGCGCTAAGACTCAAATAAACCGGTTTAATTTCTTTTTTCATTATTACCGGTTCGGCAATTTCATATTTTTTGAAAGAATATACAATAAGCCCGGCCGCTGCAATGCCAAAAAGCGCCACTATTCCCAGATAACGCCAATTAGTCGGCTCATTTGTTATTTTAAACATCATTTTTATTTAGAATTATATAACGACCTTTTTGATCTATTCTCATTATAATAAATTTTACGCATCAGACAAGGCAAAATCTAAAATAGCCTCCTCATAATCAAGCTTGCCCGACTTTACGCTTGCGTCATAATCGGCAAATTTTTTAATTAATGGCAGATTTTTTTTTGCCCGGCTGACCAAAAAATTAAATATCTTGGCCGAATCTTCTTTTTCCAATAACAATTCCAAGCTAATTATTTTATGCTTCAAAGGCTGATGTTGCCCCAAAAAAACATTAATATAGCTGAAAAAATCTTCAAAAACGAGCGCTTGATAATAATCAGCGGTTTCTTTGATTTTTTGCAAGTCAAATTTTTTTAAATCAAACAGAGAAAGCCTCTCTAAATCGTTTATCAAAGCCCAGCTATTTCCGCTAAAAATCTCGGCTAAAAACTCCACTGCTTGAGGCGCCAAAACTAAGCCTCTTACTTCGGACTCTTTTTTTATAAAAAACTCGAACTGATTATGGCTCATATTTTTAAATTCCTGAAATAAAACCGGCTGTTTCAATAAAAACTCCCAATCTTTTAATGGAACCTTTTCTTCAGAAATAACTATTGTTAAATTCTCGTCATTAAGGCGCGGTTTTAAAAATTTCAAAAACTCCTTAAGGCCGTCAGAATCAAAACCGGAAAAGATATTTTCCATAACTGCCAATTTAGCGTTTTCAAAAATTGAAGAGCTGATGGCAAATTCTTTAAACCGCTCAAACTCTTCCAAGGCGCTTCCTTCTCCAAAATCAAAATACTTCCACGTTAAGTGGTTTTTTTTATATTTTTCTAAAATTTCTTTGCCTTTTTTTCGACGCCTGTAAGAGTCAGGGCCGTATAAAAAAATTATCATTTTAATAAATTATCTATTTTTTATCGCTGCCCGGATAAATTCCTTAAACAATGGGTGGGGATTGAGCGGATTTGATTTAAATTCCGGATGAAATTGGCTCGCTACAAAAAAAGGATGCTTTGAAATGGGAAGCTCTATAATTTCCATTAAACGATTGTCAGGCGAAAATCCGGAAAAAATCAAACCTTTTTTCTCCAAAATAGAAACATATCTAGGATTAACCTCATAACGATGGCGATGCCGCTCGGAAATTAAAGGTTGTTTATAAGCTGATATGGCAATTGTCCCTTCTTTTAGCGCCGCCGGATAAGATCCCAATCTCATAGAGCCGCCATAATTTTTTTCCAACATATTTTTCTTTTGTTCCGGCAAAATATCAATTACAGGATAAGTTGTTTTGGGATTTACTTCCGTAGTATTGGCATTTTTTAATCCGGCTTTTGACCTGCTATATTCAACTACCGCCAATTGCATGCCATAGCACAAACCCAAAAAAGGAATCTTATGCTCCCGGCAATATTTGATAACAGCAATTTTACCCTCTACGCCTCTAGAACCGAATCCGCCCGGCACAATAATACCGTGATAATCTTTAAGTTTTTTTAAATTCTTGGCGTTTTGGCCAGAATTTATTAATGGGTCAAATTCTTCAGAATTGAGCCAATGGATAACTGGTTTTTTATTAAAAGAGTAAACAGCATGCTTTATTGCCTCAATTACGGAAATATAAGAATCCGACAATATAAATTCACCTGTGCCGAAATATTTTCCAACTACTCCGATTTTAATTGACCCTCTGGCATTCTTGATTGATTCTATAAATTTCCGCCAATCGGTTAAATTTCGCTTTTTCGGTTTTAAAAACAATTTTTTTAAAATTATTTCGCTTAAATTATCCCGTTCAAAATTAATCGGCACCTCATAAATATTTTCCACATCCGGCGCGGAAATAACGCTTTCCTCGGAAACATTGCAATTAAAAGCGATTTTATTTTTTCTTTTTTTATCCAGCGGAAATTTAGCGCGGGCAAGAATAATATCCGGTTGAAGACCGGCGGAATTCAAAGTTCTTACTGCATATTGGGTCGGCTTAGTTTTTAATTCTCCGCCTTCTCCCTGATAAGGCAAGTAGCTTACCAGTGCCAATAAAACATCTTTCGGATTTTTAAGCCTTAACATTCTAATCGCTTCTAAAAATAAAATATTTTGGTACTCGCCCACTGTCCCGCCAATCTCAACCATAACAATTTCAGCTTTATTTTTTATAGCCGCCTTATTTAATCTATCCAAAATTTCCAAAGGAATATGGGGCACCACTTCCACGCACGATCCGTTATATTCCAAATTGCGCTCTTTATTGATAACCGATTGATAAATACTGCCTGTGGTCATATAATTTGCACTCGTCAGGTCATAACCTAAAAATCTTTCGTAATTGCCCATATCCTGGTCACATTCTTTTCCGTCATCCAAAACAAAGGTTTCTCCGTGCTCGGTCGGATTCATAGTTCCGGCATCCACATTTACATAAGGATCAATTTTTATCGCGGTAACTTTAAAGCCTCTTGATTGGATTATTTTTCCCATTGAAGCGCTGGCTATCCCCTTGCCCACTCCGGACATTACCCCGCCCACAACAAAAATATATTTTATATTTTGCTTCATAACTTATAATTGATACGCTTTAAATATTTTATAAAAATTCTAAACAAAAAACCATTCCCCTCTTAATTTGATTGGCAAACAGGACAGAAATGAGCTGACCTTGAGCCGATTTTTACTCTTTTTATCAAATTATGGCAGCGAAAACACGGCTTATTTCCCCTTTGATACACTTTTCTAATCTTATCATAGCCGCCTGCATATCCCTCCGGATCGCGATAGTCCGAAATACTTGTACCTCTAAGACTAATCGCTTTTTTCAAAGTCGAGCGGCTGTATTTATATATTTTTTTTAATTCTTCTTCGCTTAATTTTTCCGACATTTTAAAAGGATTGATTTTAGAAAACCAAAGAATTTCATCGGAATAAATATTTCCAATGCCAGCCAATACTGTCTGATCCATTAAAACAGATTTTATTTTCCCTCTTTTTCTTTTTAAAATTTCCTTAAATTGGAGAAAGGTTATTTCCAAGGGATCGGGGCCGAGATTTTTCAAATCAGCCAGATTTTCTATTATTTTCTTGTCACCGACCATTAACTTGGCAAACTTGCGTAAATCAGACAAAGCCAATTGCCATCCATTATCCAAATAAAAAATCGAATGAATATAACTATTTACTTTTTCCGCTAATGAACCCTTAATTAAAGATACGACTCTTCCTTTTTCATTTTCTACTTTCCACTTTCCAATTAAAAGATGGCCGGTCAACTTTTGATGAATTAACAAAAGCTTGTTGCCGGTTAAGTTAATCAGAATATTTTTCCCTTTTCTATAAACTTTTAAAATTTTTCTGTTTTTTATTTCTTTTTTAAATTGCTCGATATTTTTAGGCAATTTTAAGGATTTTCGCCAATCAGTCCAAAAATCACGGATTTTTAATCCCGTGATTTTTTTATTTAAATCTTTTGAAATTGTTTCTACTTCAGGCAACTCTGGCATAATAATGAGGCGCCTTATTCTTCTCTATGAGCAAATTCTTTGGGTGGAATCAAATTTTGGTCAGTGGGAATAGTAAAATAAAAAGTACTGCCGCGATTAAGTTCTGATTCTACCGAAATTTCTCCGCCGTGTCTTTTCACGACATTTTTTGCAATATAAAGCCCGAGCCCAGAACCATTTGGCACTGATTTTATGGCATTATCACCTCTGAAAAACTTACTAAACAATTTATCTATATCATCAGCTGAAATTCCAATACCAGTATCTTTAACGCCTATCTGGATATAAGGCTTATTTTTCAACCGTTCAACTGATACAATCACTTCGCCGTTTTTAACATTATATCGGATAGCGTTATCAATTAAATTAAACAAAACCATTCCAAGTTTTTGAGAATCAATCTTCAAAATCAATTCCGATTCTTTCGGAGGTTCAAGATATATTTTTATTCCAACGGCAGCGGCAATTTCTTTAACTTCGGCAATTATTCCTTTTACAAAATCAATGATATTGGTATCTTCAAAATTATAGCCATAGCGGCCCTCTTCGATTTTGGAAACATCTAGCAAATCATTTACAATTTTAAGCATCACGGTTGCTGCGCCCAGTCCATTGCTTGCCATCTCTTTTTGATTATCTGTTAAATTTTCCTTATTTAATGTTTCTAGCGCCCAATTAACCGCAGTAAGCGGCGTGCGCAACTGATGAGCAGCTACGGAAATAAATTCATTTTTGGATCGCAAAATTTCCATCTCCCTGGTACGGTCAATAATAATTTTTACATAGCCGATTAACAAGCCCTTAGAATCGATAATTCGGCTGGTTAAACATCGTAATTCAATTCTTGGATCTTCAAAAGAAAAATCACTGACTTGAGGATATGCATTTGGCTCTGACTTTTTTATAACTAATGGCGCCAGTGAAGGAAAAAACACCTGCGTTATAATTTTAAAACGCGGATCTTTAATATGGCTAGGCGTAATATGTTTAGTTATAATTTCTCCGCTGGAAATATTAAAAATTTTTTCCGCCGCCGGGTTAAAAATCAAAATCTTAAAATTTGAATCATAAGCGATAATTCCATCGTGCAAAGCGCTGATAATAATTTCAGCTAATCCTTCCAATCCAAAATCAGCCCTTGGACTGGAAGATTTAAAAAAATTTAGGAAACTCATGCAAGTTCAATTAAAATTCTCCGTTTATTTATCATTTATATGCATATTTATGCAATCACTTGTTGATTACATATCCAAGCTGTAAAGCTTTTTGTCGTATCTGTTTATAAAAATCAGCTGATTTCCTGAAAGTTCCAAATTGTAAACGTCTATGGCTATTTTGGAATTCAAAGGAATTTCGAGGAAGGTGTTGTTTGTGATATCAACTTCATAAATCCGGTCGTCGGAATAAAACGCTCGTTTTAAATAGTCATCAGGCAAAAGAGGTTTTTTAATAGTGTTATAGCCCAAAGAAACCGCGCAATAAATTTTAGCAAAATTCACTAAACATTTTTTCGGAAAAGAAGAAAATTGTAAGTCAGCCTTAACTTTTCCGTTTAATTCAATCAGCTTTAAATCGCTCTCTCCTTCCTGATTAATGCTGTGCATTAATCCCCAGCTTCCGTCTTTGGCAAAATCAATCAATAATCCCTTGCCATTCGCAAAAATACTTAAAGCTTTATTTTTTATATCAATTGACCAAATTTCATTATCATAAGAAGCCGATGATTTTGGAATAAGGAGAACTTTATCCGAAGTAATCCATTTTAAATCAAAACCATATTGATTAAAAGATAAAACTTTTGTTGTTTTTTGTTTGGCATCTTTAAGATCTTTAATTATTAAATTACTTATCGCGGTGGCTCCGGTATTTTCCAGATAAGCGACTTTTGTTCCGTCAACGGAAAAACCGGCGGCTAAAGCGTTAATCTCCTGCCAGATTTTTTTCTTAATATCAAAGATTTCTATTTTGTTTGCTTTTACGATAATCTTATTCCCGCTATTATCAGCTTCTACTGCTTTTAGATTGCTGATTATTCGATCGCTTATTATTTCGTCTTCTACATCGGGCTTAACTTTTAAAATTTGGCCTTGATTATTGATATAAAAAATTTCGGTTGAAGTCGCATTAGCTGCAAGCCAAAAATCAAAAACTTCCTGATCACTAATGATTTTTAATTTTTTTTCTAATGTAATCTGTTGTTGGTTGTTAGTTGTAGGTTGTTGGTTAGCAGTCGGCGGTGTTAAAATTTCTTTTGATTTTTTCCAGGCAAAATAAACACCGAAAGAAATAGCGGAGATAAAAATAATAGCTGTTATTATAATAATTATTTTTTTCATTTTTTTGTATAAACTAATTTACATATCCCCGTACCATCGGTCTGTTGATCAGAAAATGTAATCGTCGGCAATTCAGTTAAATTATTTTGCCCTTTGATGCTTTCTGCCCAACTTTGACAGGATTTATAGGTCATACTTTTCTGAGTAATAGAACATACCCCTGTGCCTCTAGAACAAGTGCTAACTGTTGATTGATTTGATGTTTCTGTTGTGCTATTTGTCGCCGTTTTTATCACCGGCTTTACGAATTCCGGTTCTCTTAATTGCAATATTTCCGGATTTATAGTTCTTAGTAAAAGCGAAGCGCCAATTAACAATACAATGCCCCAAACAGCTCCGGTAATCCAACTTACGGCTTCTGATTGTTTTGAAGCGTTTCCCGACGAAACCGTGTATAAAATTCCTCCGTAAATTATTGCGCCTAGTGCTGTTACGCCCACCAAAGCCAGCGAATAGTTGTAAAGCTTTGACACTAAGCCGGATGAACCGCCTAATGTTTCTGTGCCGCACCAGGGATAATTGTATTCACTGCAGGTGAAATCAACAGTTGCTCCAAAAACCGAAACACTGCTTATAAAAAACAGAAATGCGGATATTATTAAAATTTTTGAAAACATCTTCATTTATTATAATTTATTCTACCTGAAATAAAAACTTAAATGCGGACCCGTGGCGTGCGATGGGCAGTAATTCTCACCTGCAACGCACTCTTTAATTATAGCCATACTGCCAGTCCCTCCTTTATATTGTGCCATATTATTGTAAATATAATTATATAGTCCGGCTGAATAATTCAAATCCACCGACCCCATGCCAAAGCCTTGGCTTACATGCCCTTGCTCCGAACCGCCGGTTATTACAATTTCTCTGGCAATTGCTCTATCTACGGGATTAGCACTGTTTTCCAAATCTTTTCTGATTTTAATAAGAGTGTTTATGGTGTCTTTAGGAATTCCATTTAAACTGGTGCAATTATTTGAAGCCTGATTTGGACATAAACCATTTGTCCCAACCACAGGAATGCCCGCCGCCTTAAGAGCCTGATAAGCTTCATCATGAGAATAAAATAAACTTTTTTCCAAATCAGTCCAATTACTCTTATCCGTTGCTTTGTTAAGATATTCCGGATGTTTTGAGTAATAAGCTCTGGATGCCGCCGCTTGTTTTGTCGCCGTTTTTATCACCGGCTTTACGAATTCCGGTTCTCTTAATTGCAATATTTCCGGATTTATAGTTCTTAGTAAAAGCGAAGCGCCAATTAACAATACAATGCCCCAAACAGCTCCGGTAATCCAACTTACGGCTTCTGATTGTTTTGAAGCGTTTCCCGACGAAACCGTGTATAAAATTCCTCCGTAAATTATTGCGCCTAGTGCTGTTACGCCCACCAAAGCCAGCGAATAGTTGTAAAGCTTTGACACTAAGCCGGATGAACCGCCTAATGTTTCTGTGCCGCACCAGGGATAATTGTATTCACTGCAGGTGAAATCAACAGTTGTAACGGCCAAAGAAAAATTGAACGATATGATAAAAAATAAAATTACCAGGATGCTGATATTTTTTGCTTTTTTAATTTTACAGCTTTCATTCATTAATAAATTACTTCACTTTTAACTGGATGTTTTTTCTGGCAAATTGCATTTCATCAAACAAATTTCTAATAATAATCACCAGATTAATTGAAAAATCTTTAGGCGCGGCAGAATCAATATTAAGCTCCAAATCACTGCGTGAGGTATTTTCACTTTCATAAATAACAGCTTCGTTTGCCGTCCACTCAAAACTAAGCTTGCTCAAATCTCCGATATTGAAAAAAAACGGATAAGCAATAAAAAGATTCTTTCCGGCTCCAATTAAGTTTTTCTCGTAAGGAGCGTCTATCACGACTTCCGGACTGACAACCGGAATTCTTATGATTTTATCTATTTGACTTCCCCCTTTATAATCGAAAAGCGCAATTCTTACTTCAATATCTTGGCCTGAATAATTAGTAGTGTTAAAAGAATATTGCTTGATGCCCAATCCGTTATTTTCGTTTAAAACCAAATTGTCATTTAAATACCAGCGAACTTTTGTTTTTGAAAGGTCGGCGATTTTGCCGTTATCAATCAATTCAAAACTTATATTGACCAAAGATCCTTTTACCGGAAAAATTTTCCCTTGGTACCAAACCGGCACATAGCTATTAGCCTGCCAAGAAACTAAAAATTGAGGGACAGCTTGCGCTTTTGCATAAGGCAAAAATCCAAATAACAAAATTAATAAGGTAAATAATAAAAATGCCCAGCTTATAATGTCTGACATTTGTCGTTTTTTTGAAATTTTAAAATTTTCCATTTTTTATTTTATCGCTTTTACCGCCCCGATTTTTCCCGCTATTTCCGGCTTATTAATCAAATAAATCGCTACTATTAAGGTTGCGGTGCGAATCGGCAAAATATCCAGCATAGGCACAAATTCTATCAAGTTTCCGCTCAAAGCTGACGCTTGTTTTCCAAACCCGATGCCTCCTTTCATTATAAACCAAAATTGAGTAAGCGCCAAAACAAAAACATCAATCATCAGTCCGAAAAAAATCAGAATTTGACCGACAACCGGAACACCGGCGCTAAAACCAATAACAACTTCAAATAAATCCGCCCCTCCTACAATCATTACCATTATTATAATTTCCGGCAAAGATATTTTTGCCATAATTGTTGAAATTTTCGAGCTCACATTATAGCGAAGAAAATTTCACTACAATTATGAGCATCGAGCACTCAAATTACTTTAAACTATCCTTTAAACGACTTTTTAACCATCGAACACTTTGCCCTCTTTGCTTTAATTTTCGCTCTCTTTCTTGGGCATCTTTTTTATTTTTATATGCTTCATAATAAATCAATTCTGGGTTTTTGTTGTGATGTTCTTTAAATCTCCTTCTTAAATCGTCTGTATAACCAATATAAGTCTCCTTTGTTGTAATATTTCTGATTAAATAAATATAGTACATTGAAAATAATTTGAGTGCTCGATGAAGGTTTGACAGCTAAATTTTGTTCGTCTGATGACTCCAAAATTTAGGTCAACTCCTTCATCTCCAATATTTCCTCTGGTTTTGTGGTAATAATTTGATTTTCAAAATAAGACGGCACAATTTGAATCGCCACGTGCTTTAGTCCGGCAAAAAATAACCCTTCGCCTACATTGGCCTCCAAAAGCAAACTTTTTTCCGCCTCGGAAAGATTGAATGTTTTCGCCAAAACTTCTATTGAAGACGGCGCTTGTTTAAGCAAAAGCTGAAGGCTGGAATTGCTAATAATCGGCCGGCCATAAGGCGACTCCAAAAAATCTTCCACATTTTGAGTAATAGTGGTAAGGCCTAAATAATATTTCCGGCATCTCTTTGCTAAGCTGAAAAGAAACGAAGCGCTGTCCGGATATTTCATCATCCACCACGCTTCATCAATCACCAAAATTCTCTTTTTTAATTCAGCTCTGATTAAATTCCAAACATAATTAAGAACAATATAAATTGCAATCGGCCGCAGTTCTTCCTCAAGGTCGCGCACCGAAAAGACTATCAAACGGTTTTTTACGTCTACATTAGTAGGCCGGTTGGTAAATCCAGAATAAGTACCGCGAGTATATTTATAAAGACGCTCGGCCAATCCCCGGCCGCCTTCCATATTTTCTAAAACCGTCTGCAAATCTTCTAAAAGCGGTGGTTCGATATTGATAAAATCTTTGTGTTCTGGCGTAATGCCTCTTGAAGCATAAGTTTCTGTGATAGCTCTATCTAAAAGCGCATCTTCCTCAGGAGTGATTTTGCCAAGCATAAGTTTTAACAAGCCAGCCAGATTTAAAATATGGGATTTAAAAACATCGGCCGCATCTTCGTCTTTGGGAATAATTGGAATATCAAATGGATTTATTGTACTTTCCGAAGTTAAAGAAATTTTAAAAAAACTTCCTCCGACTGTTTGAGCTAATTTTTTATATTCTTCTTCCGGGTCGATTATTAAAATATCCGTGCCCATCATAAGCGAACGCAAAATTTCCAATTTAACAGCAAAAGATTTTCCCGCGCCCGCCTTGGCAAAAACTACCGAATTGGCGTTTTCTAAAGAAAAACGGTCGAAAATAACCAAAGTATTATTATGCCGATTAATGCCGTAAAGAATACCCTCGTCAGAAGTCAAATCCATAGAAACAAAAGGAAACATTGAAGAAGCCGGACCGGAATTAAGAGGCGTATGAACTGATAATTTATCTTGGCCTAAGGGCAAGACCGAAGAAAATCCTTCAATTTGCTGGAAAATAGCCGGTTTGGCGTAAACCAATTGGCTTTCAAACAAAGAATTGATTTTTTCTTCTAATTTATTAAGCTCTTCAAGCGAATCGGCCTGCATGGAAATATAAACACCCGTGTTAAACATTCTCTCTTGAGCTTGCTGGAGAACATCGCGAAGATTTTCGATATCAGTATAAGCGGTCTCAAGCATCGGATCTCTGACTAATCCTTTTTCTTCTCGCTCCAATAACTGGGCTTCAACGTTGGTGGCTTTTCTCCTTAAATCTTTGAGCGCTAAAGCTGTTTCAACCGGATGAATAAAAACAGAAACGTCCAAAAGTTCGGGCAAATTTATTATAGAATTAAACCAGCCGGTCGAAAGATACCTGGGATAAGTAAAAATAAAAACCGTTTTAACGAATTTTTCGCCGATTTTCACATAACCGGGATTATTTTCAAGCGCCGCTGGAGCAATGACATTTTTCACATCGCTTTCGCCGGGCGTATAAGCTTGAGGAATTTTAATTTTTTCCATATATTTGCATATTAATTCGCATTATTCACGATTACTCTTTGGCAATTTTTAATTCTTTTTTCTCGGTCGCCTGCGGATTATAAAGATTATAAAATAATTCAATAATCTCTTCGCTGTTTAAAGCAACCGCGCGCAATCCTATCTGAGATAATCCTTCTATTATTTGCTCTGTCCGCTGATTAATTTGCATTGCTTTTTGTTCAAAACCTTCGTCCTCTTTTTTCGGAGTTTTTCCTTTTTCCCAGAATTTCAGCGAAGCGATTAAATTTTCGCCTGCTTTAGGAATTTGAACCGGGTCATAAGGCACAACAGCAAAAAAAGTTTTCGCCATTACCGAATTCATTTCCACGAAAGACTTAATAAATTCTATATATTCTGTTATTTGATTTTTCAACAATTCATTTTCTTCTTTTCCTTGGCGTTCTTTAAGTTTTTCCAAATAACTGCTAATGTTCATTTTTCTGGAATGAATAACAAACTGTATGGAAAAACCCAGGGTATTTAGAAAATTTTGATAAGCATAAGTAATTATATTCTGTTCTTCTTCGGATTTAAGTTCGAAATTAATTCCGGATACCATTAAAATTCGGCGCAAGCCGCCGGTTTTTAAAACAACCACTCCGTCCTTGATATCTTCAATTTCCACGAATTGCTGGGTAGATTGCGCTTCTTTTGTTGGCATAAAATAATTATATCTTAAATTTTTTTTAACTGCTAATTCGCTTATCGATAATCCACGCGTCTCGCAATATCCCTATCGCCTGTAATTTTCTTGAAAACCGAAAATCTTTCTTTAGGCTGTTTTTCCCACTTAAGTGAACGATGCGGTTTCTCTCTTTTTGGAATTGGTGCTTTTGTCGTCATTATATTTTGCCAAAGCTTATTTACACTGGGCATATTGTAAAAAAAATCTTTTAAGTTTTCTCTTTTTGTCAAAGTCGCTTCTTCCATAATTTTAGGAATTTCTATCGTCCGTTCTTTTATTTCTCTTTGCCACAAATAAAGCCTGGGTTTCCACAAAAACCCAAAAGCATACAAAATAATTTTTATCAAAGGCTGGCCGTTATATTTAACAAAAGCCAAAGCCGCGCCGATAACGACTAGAACAGCCGTGATAATAAACCAAAGCCATGTTGCTAAAATAAAGAAAAGCATAAAACTCGCTCCGCCAGCCGCTGCCAAATACAAAAACTGCCTTAAGGTTAAAGGTCCGACAATTTTACTTTCTACATCGATAAATTGAGGAATTTGAAATTGCATAAAGTAATCGCAAATAATGCTAATATAACTCAAAACAATGCGAATGATTATTGGTAATGCAAATTAATAATTTGCTAAAATTCGCATTATTAGCGATTACTCTTTTTTTATTTTCTGCATCGTCCGTAAATCAATCACGTCCCCGGTTAAGTCATCTTCATTTTCTGTCCTTATTTCAATTTTAGGAGCTTTTATTTCAATTTTAGCCGGTTGGAATTCGAATTTTTCTTCAGTCGTCACTTCAGGCACGAGTCCAGCCAAAGATTCAATTTTCGGTTTTGGCGTAATAATTTCAATTTTAGGCGCCTCAATTTTTATTGATTTTGAAGTATTCAATGATTCAGTTTTTATTGATTCAGCATATTGAGGCGCTAAAGAAGCGTCAATTTTTTTCTCCGGCATAGGTGGCATTGGTGGCTGGTTAAATTTAGGAATTTTAGCCTCAATAATATGAGGCGGCTCAATTTCCTTGGTTTTAAATATAGTAGACTTTAAAACATCCTTTTGCTCTTGAACTGATTTAGCATCTTTAATTTGACTCTCGGCTGTCTTTTTATCAACTGAAATTGGCGTTCTTAATTCCGTGTAATGAACTATTCTCGGTTTGATATCTTGTTTTGCCTTAAAAGCAGACGCAACTGGCGGCTCTTGAACTTTAATCATAACCGGAGAATCAATTTTAATATTTTCCGGCATATGAAATTTAGGCGCAGCAGGCGGAGTTGGAATTGGCATAACGGACGGCTTTAATGATCCAGCTTTGCCAACCGCAGAAAGCTTAGACAGCATTAAAATATCTTCTTTTTTTATTTTTTCATCTAAGCCAATTTCAATTGTTGCCGTTATCGGCGCTTCAGTTTGTTTTTCTTTTCTATTTAAAAATCCGAATAACCCGCCCAGCGATCGCTTCATCCCAAAAGTCGGCTTAATTTCCGTTTCTTTGTGGATTATCACTGGTTCGACTTGACTCTCCGCAAGCGGACCTTTTGTTTCAATTTTCGGCGGCAATGGAATTTCTTTTCTAAGCTCTGATTTTGGCGCTTCTATCGGCTTTTCTTCAAAACTAACAACCTTGGGCGCCTCTGGTTTAATTTCTTCCTTTTTCTCCTGTTCAATTTTTGACCGCAAATCAATTATATCTTCAGCCGTCGAAACTGGCGCATAAATTTTATCAATTTCTCTTCTTATTGAAGTAAAAATTTTTAGATCAATTTCACGAGCAATAGAATTAGCAACTTCCGGATTAATACCCAGTTCTGAGCGGATTTCTTTTGATAAATCATCAAAATGAATAAACCCGTTTACAACATAACCAGCAAGGCCGAGAATTGTACCGATTTTATCATCGAGAAGATGGTGTTCTTTTCCGATTTTCCAGATTATCGTTCCATTTAAAGAAGAGCACAGCGCTTCTCTTAAAATCATCGGCAATAAATCCCATCTCTTATCGATTTGTTTTTGTGAAATTTTAATCATAAATAAAATTTAACCAATACTTGTTTTCAGGCTTTTGGAGCCTCGGCAGCTGACGTTGCTTCTTCCGGCGACCAACCTACTGCATAATTATTCATTGTTTTTTCAAAATGATCTTTAGTATCTTGGGACATATTACTTATGGCATCTTCATAAACTGTTGTAAAAATTTTTCGCGATTTACTGTCAAATTTAGGAATTATATTTGCTACTAGAGCGGAGTTTGTAGTTGCAATAGCTCCGGCAATATATTGTGACAATATTTTTAGTGAATCCGCATCAAAACCAAATTTGGCATTACCGCTATACATATCTTTAAAAGACGCCATAGCAACTTCTTTTTTAGTAAACTTACTCATAAGATCATTTGTAGCTTTTTCTAATTCTTCAGCCCTTTTTATTGGATCTGCTGTTTTCAAAGCATTATTAATTTCTACACTAAAGAGTCCCTGATTTTGCAAATCAGAAAATGCCTTGCCTTGATTAAATCTAATAAATTTACTCTTGTTTTCGTCTGTAAAAATTTCCTTTACGTTTAAATCACCTAACGCCCCTTCTTTGCCCAATCTCTTAAGCAAAGCTATTTTATGCGGAGCAGAGGCGGTTAACCACGAAGCTGTTTTATAAGCTGCCTTAGCCTCGGCTGAAGACATAGCCCCGACTTCTTTTTCATAATGTTTTACTAAATCTTCGCCTCCTTTTGTTGATAATTTAGTAATTCCTTGAGCAAGCCAACCGGTCGTAAGTTTTCTTACCTTTGATTTTGATGACCACTCTGTAAGTTTCTCGGCTCGAGATTTGTCGTCTGGTTTAGGACCTTTTTTACTCAACCAACCAGTGCCATACTGAAACCCTCTCTTCTTTGTCCAATTACCAATGCCATAACTTGCTTTTTCCGCCCAACCGTAAAAAATCGCTCCACCACTACCGCTTAATTTTTTAGCCACTATTAATCCGCCAAAAATCAATCCCAAAACAATCACTAAATTTCCAATCACCGACAAACCGCTTGATACAGTAGTTGGAAAACCTTGAGCTGCTTCATTAGCCATGTTAATAAATTCAGAATGATGATTATTCGCCGCAATCACCGCTAAATAAAGAAAAAATAAAGTAATTGGCGCAAAAAACACCCATTCTATAAATGTATTCCACCATTTTTTCCAATAACCGGCTGTACTGGGAAAAATCCACAAAAGCCAGACAAGTGGCGAAAGAATCAAAAGAATGCCTAAAGCAATATAACGAATAAAAAGCATTACTGCGGTTGCTAAAAGTGCCAGCGCGCCAAGCAGTGTGAAAAAAGCGATAAAAAATATCGAAGCAACCGTATTTAATAATCCAACGCCCATACTTCCCGCTCCTTCAAAAGAAATCCCCCCTTGCATAATCGCATCTACGCTTAACAATCCTTGAACTTCGAGAATGCCCGCAAAAGCGCTGGAAAAAGAATCAGGCCCGGTTAAAGTTGATTTTTCCAAAAAATAAACAGTAAAAAAATTGGCTAAATTAATGAACGCTCCGGCAATCACCAAACTGAAATTCACCAAAAGCGCGGCTACAATTAATTTCCAAAGCACTGATTTTACGCCGTAGCTTTCCTGTCTTAAAATCGTGGCAAAAGCAATTACGATAATCGCCAAGACAAAACCCAAGTTGGCGAAATTAAGAACTATTGACCAGCCGATTTTAACGGTCGGACTGTCAATAATGTGCATATTCATCTTTATTGCTAAAGAAACCAAAAATCCGGCAATAGTAAACAGTACAGAAGCAATCCAGGCCATTACATAGCCGATTCCAGTAGCGGCCCACCCTACAACTGATGCTTTTATGCTCCCCATTCCCATTCCAATCAAACCATCAAGCCAACCTTCTCCTTCAGCCGCCAAAGCGCTGTTAGTAAACAACAATCCTAAAACCACTACTAAAGAAATTATCCAAATTATTTTTTTATTGAAAAATTTTATTTTCATAAAATTAATTTTGCGATTGAAGCTGAATACAGGTATTTAATCTGTTTTGACCGTTAGTCAGATTGATTTGCCATGCTTGCGCTTCTTGGTCAGCTGCCAAACGATTTGCGCCGCTAAGAATCTGCTCCTGAATAACTTGAGTGTCATATTTATCCATGAACTGAGCATACCCTTGCTGAGCAATAGTTAATTGTCTTACAGTACCGGCCAGATTAATCGTAGCTATTACATTATTAGCTTCTTTAATTTTATTTTCTAAAGCAATTATTACGGGTTTTAAAATATTAATAGCATCCTGAACCGCCTGAATTTCACTGCTCGAAACTAATGGAATACAATTGCGCGCATTGATTCCCTGGTAAATAACGAGCAATTGTTCGGCTGAAGATAAAGAATTTCTCTTTGCATTCAAAATATACTGCCACTCATTAATAATAGCTTGAACCTGTTTTGTCATCTGCCTCTTTTGCGAAGCTATTTCTGCATCAACCACGGTTTGATATTCAGGCGGCCGATAAGAAGAACCTCCGCCTCCGGCTGATGACCCCCCTTTTACCAAACCAACCCCTTCTTTAATCACTCTATTAATAACAGCGTTAACTAAAGCAGAAGTCCACGAGTGAATATTAGCGGCCCATTTTGTATCGCTCGTTACAGCATCAGCCACCGCCGCGCCAACCGTATCGCCCGGAGTAATAATTTCTTCTTTTAAACATTTGCTTGGAGGAGCGGATTTTTTAGCTGAGTCGATACAATTAGATAACGCCGCGCCTGTTGCGCCGGTATTTGTGCAGGATTGTATTAACGCATCCAATTGCTTATTTGGTTCATATTCTAAGCATCGTTTAACCGACAAAAATCCTTTGCCAGCCAAAGCTTCATTTCTAGCCGCTTCGCTAGCCGCCCATTCCTTCGAAAGCATTTCATCGTGAATTATAAGCATTGTTCCGAAATAATTATTTTGCGGTTGCCAGGCTTCGTTATAAGCAAGCCAGCCGCCATTTTCAAAATTCTCGTAAAAATCCTCAATATTTTCCACAATATCATCTAATGTACACTCCACCCGCTGGCCAAATTTTTTAACCGGCAAAAGCGACAATTTTACTTGAAGTTTGAAAGGCGAACACAAAAAAGCCGCGTCTGTCTGAAGAATTACATCACCAATTGCCGCTTGTCCGGCATCTTTCATAAAACCGTTCCAATCAGTGACAAATCTCGGCTTGCCGCCGCCTTGAATCCACTCGGTTGTTTGGTCAACTATATGGTCAATGATACGCTTGGCAATAATATCACGGAGAGATAGGCCCGTCTTTTCTTCAAGCCACATTATTTCTTCTCTCATGGTCTGATAAACAGTTTTACCAATATGAACAATATCAATAACCGCAATCGCTTCGGCTCTTTTAGGCAGAATTAATCCGCTGCTAAAAATAACAATCAGCAAAATAGATACTAAAATTTTTTCTATTTTTCCGTTCATAATCCAATTGCTTTAGATTTTTCGCTCAACAAATCCTGAACTTCCTGCGCTTTTTCTGATAATTGCGGAAGTGTTTGCGCAGCCAAATAACCTTTGATTGGATCTTTTGAACAATCCGCTAATGCTTGATAAATTAAGCTGGCATTTTTAAAATGAATGATTATTTGTTTATGAATATCCGACCAATCAGACGGAATAATAAGATTTAAATAATCTTTTGCCAAATTTTGATAAAGAGTATTCAATTCTTGATTTAAGGAAGAATTACCGGTCAAAAAACAATCGCTTTCAATATCTTTAGTTATTTGTTTAGCTGTTCTCTGATATTTAGGATCGCGAAATCTATTTTGAGAAATCAACTCGATTTCTTTAAGATAATCCTTTTTCGCCTCGCGTGAATTATCCTGTGAAATTTTTATATCCTTGTCATCAACCAAAACGCTGAAAATCAATTGCGGATCTTGAAGACCTGCCAATGCCTCCTCAATCAATTTTTGGCTTTCTGGATTATTGGAATCAAAACCTTCAAAAGGATTATCGCTGCCTTGATCCATTTCTTTCATCTGACCAAACATTGATTTGGCAACAAATTCGGTTAAATTAACAGTCTGTTGGCTCGCCAATGCTTGATTATTTATTTTTTTAACGTCAGTTAAATTTTCCAAACCCGAATAAATATCAGGATTTAAATCTTTTAGCCATTGAATCGGATTTTGAGCCGAAATTTTATCAATTGTTTTTTTGGCGTCTGTTAAGCTTTGGTCTGCTTCGACATTTGGCGCGGAATTTTTCAAAATAAAATAAGAGCCCGTCAATCCTGCAAATAAAATCAAAATCATTGCCGCAATTTTCAAATTCATATTGATTTAATTATATCATTTTATACGCTCAAAACAATGTTGATAACTCTATAATTTGTTTAATATTCAAATCTTGAGGTCTTTTATTGGGGTTGATGCCGGTTTCAAGTAATTTTTTAATAATTTCTTCTTTCGTTTCGGCTAAACCTTGAGCTTTTATCCCTGATGCCAAATTATTAATAATTGTTTTTCTCGGCTGCTTATAAAGAATCTTGATGAATTGATAATAAGTTTCAGGTGTTAAATTTTGGGTTTTGGGTTTTAATTTTATTATTGAACTGTCTACCTTTGGCGGCGGCCGAAAATATTTTTTTGAAACGTTAGCGATTATTTCCGGCTCTGCCCAAACTTGAATACTGGCGGCTAATAAATTCATTTTTGGCTTGCCCTGAGCTTGCCGAAGAGGCTTACCCTGAGCTTGCCGAAGGGCGCAAATGCGATCCGCCACTTCTTTTTGTATTAAAAAAACTATCAATGATGGCTTATTTTCCAATTCCGACAAAATCCTTAATAAATAACCAGTTATATAGTAAGGAATGTTGCCGACCAGTTTATAGTTAGCAATTGGTAATTTATAGTTGGCAGTTAATTTTGGCAAAACTTTCAGCGCATCGCCTTCAATAATTTCTATATTTTCTTCTTTAGAAAATTTTTCTTTTAAAAAATCGACAAAGTTTTTATCTTTTTCAACGGCAAAAATTTTCGCCTCTATTTTTTTATCAATTAACCGATTAACCAATTCACTGGTTAATTCTCCGTGTCCCGACCCGATTTCAATTAAAACGTCTCCTTGTTCAATTTCAATTGCGTCGGCAATTTTTCTCAGCTTTTTTTTATTTATTAAAAAATGCTGGCCTAGATATCTTGGCATAAAATAATAATTTTAAAATTCAATAATATAACGCTCTTCATCTCCCAAGGAACGCTCTCCGGAAAACTTCACCAACTCCGGAGGAATTTCATAAAGAAATCTTGAGGGAATATGATAAAAATTAATGCATAATTCTTTCTTAGCCCGAGTCATCGCCACATACATCAAGCGCCTTTCCTCTTCGATTTCTTCTTCGCTGTAATAAGACATTTGATGGGGCATTAATCCTTCATTGCAGCCGATTAAAAAAACATTATCAAATTCCAATCCTTTGGATAAATGAATTGACATTAAATTTACCCGCGTTATTTTTTTCGTATTTTCTTCTTCTCTAATTAAATCTGATGCTTGCAACAAAGAAATGCGCTCAAGAAACTCGCTTAAATCATTAAATCCCGAAGCAAAATAAACAAGCTCATTGATGTTTTCAATTCGCTCCTCGAAATTTAAAAAATTCTTTTTTAAATTGGCAAAATAATCGCTTATTTCCAAAGCTTTGCTGATTAAGGCAACCGGCTGAAGTTTTTTTGCCGCCTCGGGCAATCCCCGCTCAATTTCTAAAAAAGTTTTTTTGGTAAAATTCTTTTTTAACCGCTCCAGGCTTACTGAATCTCGCGGATTTGCTCCCCAGCGCAACATTGCTACAACGTCTTTAATCTCTTTTCTTTCATAAAATCTTAATCCGCCGAAAATTTTATAAGCAACACCCTTTTCAATTAAAGCCGATTCAATCGCGCGCGACTGGGCATTGGTGCGATAAAGAATACCAATAGAAGAATCCGCGTTTCCGCGCTTCAAGTTTTCAATTTCCGATGAAACATATTCAGCCTCGTCAGCCTCATCATTGTGCTCAACGACTTTTATCAAATCCCCTTCGCTATTTTCCGTCCAAAGTTTTTTCGGTTTTTGATATTTATTTTTTTCTATTACTGCGGAAGCCGCTTTAATGATATTTCCGGCTGAGCGATAATTTTGTTCCAACAAAATAACTTTAGTCTGGGGCCAGTCTTTTTCGAAATTCAAAAAATTCCTAAAGTCCGACCCTCTGAATTTATAAATTGACTGCTGGTCATCTCCCACTACGCTCAAATTTTTATGTTTTTGGGCCAAAAATTTTATAAAAGCGTATTGAGAAACATTGGTATCTTGAAATTCATCAACTAAAATATATTGAAACTGATTTTGATATTTTTCCAAAATTTCCGGGTGATTTTTAAAAAGCCTTACCGGTTTCTCGATTAAATCGTCAAAGTCAAAAGCGTTATTTTGTTTAAGCGCCAATTCATATTCTTTATAAAAATTTTCAAAGTCTTCGCCCTCCACATCGGCCAATTCATTTTTAATTCTTGAAAAATCGCGCCGGAGCAAAATCGGAGTAATTTTACGGCTATCTTTCTCGGCTAAATTAAAATTCTTAATAACCATTTTTATCAATCTCAAAGAATCATCCTCGTCAAAAATGGAAAAATTCGAGTTTCGGCCGAAAAACTTTGCTTCTTTTTTTAAAATACGCGCGCCCAGCGAATGAAACGTGCCGATAAAAGGCAAATTTTGAATTATAAATTTTGAATTATGTCTTTCGGGTTTATCGCTGTTAATTTCCTCTTCATGGCTCATAATTCGTTTGCGCATCTCATCCGCCGCTTTATTGGTAAAAGTGATGGCAATAATATTTTCAGGGAGAATTCCTGATTTTATCAAACTAAAAAGCCGGCTGGTTAATGTCTTAGTTTTTCCCGAACCGGCGCCAGCCGCAATTAAAAGCGGTCCGCCCAAATAATCAACCGCTTCTTTTTGCTTCTTATTAAGATTAGCCATATTACTCCTTGTCTTTCAGCCGATATTGAAAGGCCTCGGCTAAATGTTCCGCCTTAACAATATCACAATTTTCCAGGTCAGCAATTGTTTGGGCGATTTTTAAAATCCGATAATAACCTCGGGCGGAAATAAACGATTTTTCCAGGATATTCTTCAAAAAATCTTCTGCCTCAGCCGATAAATTAATTAATTCATCTGTCTGTTTTGAACTCATTTCCGAATTGGTAAAAATTTTCAGCTTAGCTCCAGAAAATCGTTTCTCCTGAACTTTGCGGGCTCCGATAACTTTATTTTTTATATTTCTAGCTGAATCGTCATTTTTTTGTTTTCTTAGATTTTCAATTTTTATTCTCGGCACTTCAATCTGAATATCAATTCTATCCAATAATGGCCCGGATATTTTCTTTTGATAACGAAAAACCTCGTAAGCGCTGCATCGGCAGACATGCTCCGGGTCATTAAAATAACCGCAAGGGCAGGGGTTCATAGCCGCTACTAAAGAAAATCTTGCGGGAAACACCAAAACATTTTTTGCTCTTGATACACAAACTGTTCCGCTCTCCAAAGGCTGGCGCAAAGATTCTAAAAGATCTCTTCGGAATTCCGGAATCTCATCCAAAAATAAAACTCCGCGGTGCGCCAAACTTATTTCTCCCGGCCTTGGATTGGCGCCTCCGCCAATAACCGAAACAGGCGAAGCGCTATGATGAGGAGAACGAAATGGCCGGAAATTTACAAAAGTTTTTCCGCTTAAAAACCCCGCCGCAGAATAAATTTTTGTTATCTCGATAATTTCTTCGGCATTGGGCGGCGGCAGAATAGAAAGCATCGCCTGAGCCAGCATCGTCTTGCCCGACCCCGGCGGTCCGGACATCAGAACATTATGGCCGCCGGCAGCCGCAATCATTAAGGCTCTTTTGGCGCTTTCTTGTCCTTTGATTTCAGAAATGTGAACAGCATAATTTTCACCTACGGATTCTAAATTTGTAATGTTCTGAATGCCGATTAAATTTCTGTCTTCCAAGTGATCGATAATTTCCAATATATTATTAACCGGAATAATGTTGATTCCTTCAATAATCGCCGCCTCTACGGCATTTTGTCTTGGCAAAAATAAAAATTTAAATCCTGATTTTTTTGCCAATTGAGTAATGCTCAAACTGCCGTTTACCGGCCTTAACATTCCGTCAAGCGAAAGTTCGCCGATAAAAATTTTATCGCTTGCGTCAAACTCTTTAATTTGTTTGGTCGCAAGCAAATAGCCCAAGGCTATGGCCAAATCATATTGAGAACCGTTCTTTTTAACATCAGCCGGCGCCAAATTTATGGTAATTCTCCTGTTTTCTTTGGTCGGCGGCTTGATACCGGAATTTTTTAAAGCTGAACTGACGCGCTCTTTGGCCTCGTTAAGCGCCTTGTCAGCCAATCCTACTATATTAAAAGAATGGAGACCGACATTAATATCGGTCTCCACTTCAATAAGCTTCGCATCAATTCCCTCTAGCTCCGCAGAATAAACTTTAGAAAAATTTTTCATGGAATATTCCGGAATAATGCGAATTATTAATAAGTAATGCTAATAAATTTAGTCGCGTTAGCGTTAGTTAGCGATTATTTTTTTTCTTGCACTCTTTGCACAATCTTGATTCCGGATCAACTTTAAGCAAATCCAAAGAAATTTCTTTTTTGCATTTTTCACAAACGCCGTAATTGCCGTTTTTAGCTTTTTTCAAAGCGGAATTAATATCTGCTAAGCGATTTTTGTAAGTTTGAGCGACCGAAAGCCTATTGCCGTATTCTTCCGATTCATCGGTTTCTTGGTCCGGGTCAACATCGCTGCCGAAATCAGGCATACCAACGTATTTTTTCAATTTCTCTTCTATCCCCTTTTTTTCTTTTTCTAGCTGCTTTTTAAATTGTTCTATATTTTTCTTTAGCATAAAAATTAATAAACTGGTTTTTTAAAGTATCTTTAATACCAAATAATAAGTCAAAAATCCCGCTCCAAGCGCAACAAGAAAAATTCCGATAACTGTTAAAATTGTTTTTAAAACTGATGTCTTTTCTGTTGCGTTAAAAATCTGCTGATTTGTCGAATTTGTCGCTTGGGCTATCATCGGCTGAGTTTCGGAAATAGGCGCTTGCGTTAAACTGAAATCGCCTCCGCTTAATTTAACCGCCTCAATATCAGACTCCATTGTTCTAATTTTAATTTCATTTTGAGGCGGGGGCAAGACAGTATTCTGATTTGATTGTTGAATTGAATTTTGCCCGTCCATTGCCGTATTATAAATTTTTTATCTCAAAAACGCAATTTATCCGCGCCTTCTGCCATGAAACGCCTTGTGCACCTCGCGAAGTCCCTGATTGGTCAAATGAGTATAGATTTGAGTAGTGGAAACATTGGCATGGCCCAAAAGCTCCTGAACCGAACGCAGGTCAGCGCCGCCCATCAATAAATCTGTGGCAAAAAGATGTCTAATCATGTGAGGATGAACGCGCTTGGCAATACCGGCTGCTTTAGCGTAATAATCTATCAATCTTTGAACCGTTCTGGGTATGATCCGACCGATGACTTTAGGATTTTTTGATTTTGTCAGGCTTATAAACAAAGCTTCTTCAGTGTCGGTCCGTTTTTTTAAATAATTCTCAATTGATAATTTAGCGCGATCAGCCAAAAATACCAACCTTAATTTATCTCCTTTGCCTCTTACTGTCAGTTCGCCCCGTTTCAAATCAATATATCGATTTAAGCTGCAAAGCTCGGAAATTCTAAGTCCGGTTGAAAATAAAGTTTCTAAAATCGCTTTATCGCGCAAAGACCTCAAGTCGTCTCCTTTAGTTGCCGCCAAAAGCCTTTCCAAGTCAGCGTATTCAATGATTTCAATTTGGCGAACTGGAATTTTCGGTAATTCGATTTTATCCGGAGACATGACGCTATAATCGTTTTTTGCCAGATATTTAAGGAAGTTTCGCAAGGCTATAATGTAATAGCTCTGCGAACTTTTTTTGAAATTCTGGCCTTCGGAAGTTTTTAATCTTGCCAAATTAAGGCGAAATTCTCTTATTGCATCGGCGGTAATGTCTTTTTCGCTTTTAATTCCTCCAAATTTTAAAAAAGCTCTTAAATACCGCTCGTAATTTTCTCTGGTTTTCGGCGAACGATTTTTTTCAATTTCCAGATAATCCAGATATCTTTTCAATAAAAGCTCTATATCCATAGGGTTATTTTAGCATATTGTGTCGCAAAAAGTTAGTTATGTTAAATCATTAAAATCATTAAAACGCTCTCTTGCTTTTTTATTAAATATGGTTTACTATATTAAAATTACTTTTTATAAAATTTATGCTTACTAACCGACAAAAACAAAATATCGTTAAAGAATACGGGCTTCACGAAACCGACACCGGTTCCGGTGAAATTCAAGTAGCATTATTAACCAAACAAATCACCGAACTCACCGACCATCTCAAAAAAAATCCCAAAGACAATCACTCTAGAAGAGGCTTGCTAAAAATGGTCAGTAAAAGAAAAAAACTTCTTGATTATTTATCCGAGGCCAGCAATAAAAGCTATACCTCTTTAGTCAAAAAATTGGGGCTTAAAAAATGAAATTTATCCATAAAGACCAGCGAGTCGGCATCTTTATTGATGTCCAAAATCTTTATCACAGCGCCAAAAATTTATATCACGGCCGAGTTAATTATAAAGAATTGGTAAAAAATCTTGCGGCTAATCGTAAAATCATCAGGTCTATCGGCTATGTTGTAAAAAGCGAAACTAGCCAAGAGCCGACAAGAGCGCTTTCCGGAGAAGCTTCATTTTTTGATGCTTTGGAAAAATCCGGCATTGAATTGCGCATGAAGGACATCCAAATTTTTGCCGGAGGAGTCAAGAAAGCAAACTGGGACGTAGGCATGGCAGTTGACGCGGTAAGAATGGCAAATTTTCTGGATGTTGTTATTTTGGTGACTGGCGACGGAGATTTCGTGCCATTGGTGGAATATTTAAAATGGGGCTTGGGCCGTCAGGTGGAAGTAGCCGCCTTTGACAGAAGCGCCTCGGCAAAATTGAAAGAAGTTGCGGACTTATTCATTGATTTAGAAAGAATGCCAAGAGTAATAATAAAAAAATAATAAATAATGCGCCGCTAATATACTAATTCATACTAATTATACTAATACGATTTTCTTATTTGTATAATTAGCATGTCCCGCAACTTCCGCGAACAAAGTGAGCGAAAAGTTGGCGAGGATCCCGCTTATATCCCGAAACAATTATTCAATAATTTGAATTGTTTGTTGACGGAAGTGCGGGATCCGCGCCCTTTAACTTCATTTTACTCGGGATATGGGCGGTGGTATTCGTATATTGGCATCGCACCAATAAAACGATGTTAAACAAAAAAATATTTTCGATTGATTTTGCCGGCCAGCCGTTATCTTTAACTATTTCCAATCTGGCCGATCAAGCCGACGCTTCTGTTTTAGGCCAATACGGCGACACCACGGTATTAGTAACCGCTGTAATGGGTAAAGAAGACAGAGATATAGATTATTTCCCTTTAGTTGTTGATTACGAAGAAAAATTTTATGCCGCTGGAAAAATAATCGGCTCAAGATTCGTTCGCCGAGAAGGCCGGCCTTCGGAAAATGCGATTCTTTCCGGCCGCATGATCGACCGCAGCATCAGGCCGCTTTTTAATCACAACTTAAGACGCGATGTCCAGCTTGTTATAACCGTACTTTCTTATGACGAAGAAAATGATCCGGATTTTATTGCTTTGCTTTCCGCTTCACTGGCCTTGGCTATTTCCCCTATTCCTTGGAATGGGCCGATTGCCGGCGCAAGATTATCTCGAACTATTGAGAATAAAACCATAATTAATCCGGTAAATTCTTTTTTCATTGAAAACGGCCAATCCTTATTTGACGCTTTTGTAAGCGCCACTGAAGAAAAAATCAATATGATTGAACTGGCTGGAAAAGAAATTAAAGAAAGCGCAATAGCGGAAAGTTTTGAATTAGCTCATCAGGAAATAAAAAAACTCATAAATTTTCAAAAAGAAATAATCGGACAAGTAGGCAAACCAAAAGCTGAAGTAAGCATTGCCGAGCCCGATTCCGAACTCCGCCAAAAAATAAAAGAATTTCTCAAAGGAAAATTAGCTGAAGCGCTTTATGCTGAAAATAAAATAGACCGCCAAAATAAAATTCTTAAACTAAAAGGCGAGCTTAAACAATATCTAATCAATGAATCAGTCAAAGAATTTGAATTTGCCGACTATTTGTTCGACGAAGAAATTAATGAACTGATTCATTTTGATATTATTAATTCCGAAAGAAGGCCTGATGGCAGAAAAATAGATGAGGTACGGGAACTTTTTACGGAAATTGGCCTGCTTAAAAGGCTTCACGGTTCAGCTTTGTTTATGAGGGGCAATACTCAGGCGCTTGCGGTAACAACGCTAGCCGCGCCCGGAGCCGAACAATTAATTGAGACAATGGAAATTTCCGCCAAACGAAGATTTATGCTTCATTATAATTTTCCGCCTTATTCAACCGGAGAAGTTGGAAGAATGGGCGGCGTCGGCCGAAGAGAAGTCGGCCACGGAAATTTAGCGGAAAAAGCAATTAAAGCCGTTTTGCCCACTCAAGAAGAATTTCCCTATACCATTCGCGTTGTTTCGGAAATCTTATCTTCTAATGGCTCATCTTCAATGGCCAGCGCCTGCGCCGCTTCCTTGTCTTTAATGGACGCTGGCGTACCGATTAAAAAACCGGTAGCCGGCATTGCCATGGGATTAATGAGCGAAGAAAAAGGCAATTATAAAATTTTAACCGATATTCAAGGCCCGGAAGACCATCACGGCGATATGGATTGCAAAGTTGCCGGAACTTCTGACGGCATCACCGCCATTCAAATGGATGTAAAAATCGACGGCGTCACTTTAAAGCAACTGGCTGAAGTTCTTGAACAAGCCAAAAAAGCCCGTTTGAAAATTCTTGATGTTATGACTAAAACAATAGCTGAACCAAGAAAAGAAATTTCTCCTTACGCGCCGGTGGTAATGGTTCTTGACATTTTGCCTGAACAAATCGGCGAAGTAATCGGTCCGGGCGGAAAAATCATTAATACGATTATTAAAGAAACCGGCGTCCAAACTATTGATATTGAACAAACCGGCCGAGTTTTTGTCGCCGCGGGAAAAGCTGAACAAGCAACTTCGGCTATTCATTACATCAAATCAATGACCAGAAAAATTCAAGTCGGCGAAATCATTGAAGGCAAAGTGATAAAAATTTTGGAATTCGGGGCAATTGTCGATTTAGGCGGCGGCAAAGACGGCATGATTCATGTTTCCGAGCTCAAAGAAGGCTTTGTCAAAAAAGTCGAAGACGTGGTGAAAATTGGCGATACTGTTAAAGTAAAAGTCATTAAAACTGATGAAAACGGCCGTATCGGACTTTCTTCAAAAGCCTTGCAAGAAGCTCCTGAACAAAAATAAAAATCCTCATCATCCGCCAACTAGCGGACTAACTAAAAACGCCCCGCAATGCAGGGCGTTTTTTATTATTTTTTTATTAGTTTGCTAAGCCTTGATTTAATCCGACTGGCTCTATTCTTTTTTATTAAGTTAACTTTTACGGATTTATCCAGTTTTTTATAAACTTGGCTAAGGTATTTTTTTGCTTCCTCTTTTTTTCCGCCGGCTACCAATCCCTTAAATTGTTTGACAACCGTCTTAAGCTCGGATTTTCTTTTTACATTTTTCTCCTTTCGCCTGACATTTTGACGCAAAGCTTTTTTCGCTGATTTAATAATTGGCATAGCTTTATATAATTAAGTTTTTCTATATTAACTTGCTTTATTTATTTTGTCAATCTTATTTTAAACTATTAAAATAAAAAAGGCAGGATATTCCTGCCTGTGATTAAAACATATCTATAATGGTTTTATCGCCGATTTCTCGTATTATCTCTGGAGCGTAATTCGCGTATTTATGAATTAATACGATATACAAAGGGTTAAACTTTTTTAATATAAGATTAAATTCTTCTCTTCCCTTTCTTCTGCTGCAATCTTTTATTATTTTTTTATGCTTTCTTGTTTCTCCCTTGTTTGCTTTTATAAAATATAATATAAAAGCATAATCATGTGCTTCTTTCTTGTCTGACTCCTGCTTGGCTATTCCAGGATGCGCAGCGCATATTTTTCCCAATTTTTTATACATAACTACCTCCTCAATTTTTTAATTTTAAGCCTTTTGGCTATTTTTTAAGTGCTATTTATATTATAGCATAGTGATATTAAAAGTCAATGATATGCGCCAAAGCAGTGGAAATTACCCTATTTTGGGAATATAATTAAATTTCTATGATATCGTTTTTATCAGGGATGATTGCGGCGAAAAAACCGCAATTTATCATACTGGAAACCAATGGAATCGGATTCAAAGTCATTGTTTCCTCAAAAACACTGCACAAATTGCCTGGCACTGGCTCAAAATTGAAAGTTTTTTGTTATACAAATATAAAGCAAGACGGCATCGATATTTACGGTTTTTTAGACGAAGAAGATTTGGAAATTTTCGAGCTTTTTAATTCAATTTCCGGTATTGGTCCGAAAATCGCCTTAAAAATTTTAAACACAACAAAAACAAAGGAATTGCTTTCCGCAATAAGTTTGGGCCGTCACGATATTTTAACCAAAGTATCGGGCGTCGGCAAAAAAACCGCTCATCGATTAATCTTGGAACTTCGCGATAAAATCAAAAATAAGGCAGACGAAGGAGTCTTTTCCTCTGTGGAGGAAAATGATAATTTGGAAATCGCGCTTAAAAATCTTGGCTATAAAAAAACCGAAATTAAAGAATCTATCAACAGCATCCCGACTAAAATGAAAAGCTTTGAAGAAAAAATAAAAATAGCTCTTAAATTTTTAGCTAAAAAATAAAGCAGTTTGAAAACATGAAAACAAATACTGAAATAAAAAATAAAGCGCTTAAATTTTTGCTTTTATTTTTCATTTTGATTTTAAGCGCAATTTGGCCCGAGAGCTGGCCAATCAAGCCTTTAACTTATTTTCCTATGGCAAAAGGCGCGGCTCCATTAGAACTTAAAGGTTCCATCGATAAAAAAACTCAGGAGCTTCTGGAAATCAATCAGCAAATTCAAGCAACCCAAAAAAAAATTGAGGAAACCCAAAGCGAAAGCAAAACTTTAAAAAAAGAAATTACTAAGACAGATAATGAAATTAGTCAGATAAGCCTTGGCATACGCTCAAGTGAAATTTTAATTGACCGATTTAAATTAGAAATAGAAGACACTCAATACGACATAGCAGATATTGAAGAAAAAATCGGTGGTCAAAAAGAAGCGGTTTCCGAAACTCTGCGCGAGATTCAAAAAAAGGACAAAGAAACTCCTCTGATTATTTTTTTAAAAAATAAAAGCCTGGCTGGCAGCGTATTTGAAACTCAAAACCTGATAAGTCTCAGCGATAATCTCATAACAGCGGTAAATGAACTTCAAATCCTGAAAGACGAGTTATCGGAAAAAATCGAGACTCTTTCCAATTCCAAGCAAAAAAAAGAAAAAGAGGGTTTTAACCTTAAAAATAAAAAAATTATTGTTGAAGACAGCAAAAAGGAAAAACAAACGCTTTTGGAGCGAACGAAAAATCAGGAAAAAATATATCAGCAAAGCCTTACCACATTAGAAAAAAAACAAGCGGAAATTGCCGCAGAAATTGAAGATATGGATGAAGAACTGCGTCTCAAAATCGACCCCAAACTATTGCCCACGCCAAGACCCGGCGTATTGGCCTTCCCGATTCAAAATCATCGCCTGACTCAAGATTACGGTTCCACCAGTTTTGCCAAATACGGATATCGAGGAAAATGGCACAATGGAGTTGATTACGGCGCGCCCATAGGCACTCCGGTTCTAGCCGCTGAAAGCGGAAAAATAATTGCCTCGGATAACCAAGATAAATACTGCTATCGCGGAGCTTATGGAAAATATATTGCCATTGAACACGAAAACAATTTAACAACGCTTTACGCCCATCTTTCCTTGCAAACCGCAAAAGTCGGCGACGTAATTCAAAAAGGCCAAGTTATCGGCTATGTTGGTAAAACCGGATATGCCACTGGCCCTCACCTCCATTTTACGGTTTACAGCAGCATTACTTTTTCCTTAAAACCATCAAAAAGCTGCGGCCCGATGCCGTCTGGCGGAGACATTAATCCTTTGAATTATTTATAAACCAAATAATTGCCAATAACAGAATATGATTGAAAAAATTCTGAGATTTTTTGAAAAATACATAATTCCAAAATCCTTATACAAGCTCGGCCAGCCTATATATCATTTTACTCTGTCTTTTTTAGCGTCTTTTTTTTACAGATTTCCTTCAAAAAAAATGATCGTTATCGGCGTTACCGGCACCAAAGGAAAAACCACCACCTGCAATTTAATCGCCCAAATACTGAATGCTTCTGGTCTTAAAACCGGCATGGCCACTACGGCCAATTTCCGCATAGGAGACAAAGAATGGCCAAACGAAACCAAACAAACCATGCTGGGAAGATTTTGTCTGCAAAAGCTTCTTAGCCAAATGAGTCAAGAAAGTTGCCGATATGCTGTCGTAGAAACATCGTCAGAAGGCATACTTCAGCACCGCCATCAATTTATTAATTATACGGTTGCGGTTTTTACTAATCTTTCGCCCGAGCATATTGAGCGACACGGCGGTTTTGAAAATTATCGCGCCGCCAAAATAAAACTTTTTGAAAAAGTGGCTAAATCTGAAAATGGAATTGGTATTTATAATTTAGACGATGAAAATATCAAATATTTTTTAAAACCAAAAATTAAAAATAAATACGGCTATACAATGAAACCAACAACTGATAACCAACAACTTACGACTGGAAAATTAAACAATATTTTAAAAATTAAAAATATAAAACTTTATCCGGACAAAACTGAATTTACGGCCAATAACGAAAAATTAGAAATGCCGCTGGTAGGCGAATTCAATGTTTACAACGCCGTCGCCGCTATTTGCGTTGCTTTGTCTCAAAACATCCCGTTTGAAAAAATAAAAGCATCTTTAGCTCTGGCAAAACCGCCTTCCGGCCGATTTGAAATTATAAACAAAGGGCAAGATTTTATCGTAATCATCGACTACGCTCATGAGCCGGCAAGCCTCGAAGCGGCTTACAAAGCTGTTATTGAGTCGCACGCAAAAACTAAAACTCCAAAACTAATTTGCTTGTTAGGCGCCCAAGGCGGCGGCCGGGACAAATGGAAAAGGCCCAAAATGGGCGAGATTGCGGCTCAATATTGCGATAAAATTATTTTAACTAACGAAGACCCTTATAACGAAAATCCTTCTGTTATTTTAGATGATATTGAAGCTGGGTTTTCACAAACAAAAAACAACAAATGGAAAATTATGAAAAATTATTACAAAATCATTGACCGCAAAGAAGCAATTAAAAAAGCGATTTCACTGGCAAAAAAAGGCGATGCAGTGATTTTAACCGGCAAAGGCGGGGAATCATTGATGTGCGTAGAAAATGCCCATAAAATACCTTGGGACGAAAAACACACAGTTGAAGAAGAATTAGAAAAACTTAAAAAATTCCGCCTGCCCCGCAAATAGCGATAGCTTTCCTTCGGAGTGAGGTGAAAAAAAATTATAGAAGAATTACTATAAATATCCGCTCTTAAATTAATAATTATTAAATTTCAATAATTTAAATTATAAAAAAAAGAGGCTCTAAATAAAAGAGCCTCTTAATAAAGAACTAAATAACTAATGGCTTTTGCGCCGCTTCCGCGTTATTACCCTTAAAATTTCGAGTTGCTCCTTATTTAGCAACTCGTCTTTTTCGGGATACACAAACGGGTCTCTTCCGCAATTCGGACATGAAGAGCCTTGACGTTGGTTTGCCATTCCGCAATTGGGATGGGGACAAATAAATCCCAATCCCTCGCGTATATATTCCATCGTCATTTTCCTTACCTCCCTGTCTTAGAAAGAATCTTTGCGCCAGCAAGCGCGAGCCCCGAACTCCCTAGCGCCAAAACAGTCACCATCACATCAGACAAGCCTTTATGTGTTGGTGCAACTATCGTCTGAAAGTCAGACGTGCCGGCGACTATAAAAACACCGCCAACACCAGCCAAAATCAAAACCGTTCCAATCAATTCCTTCATTTTTTTTCTTCCTCCTTTGTGTGTTTGTATAAAATGAAAAATCCATAGCCTATCACCCCGATAACCGTTATGATAAATGTCACCAATGCGACATTTACCATATACTCTGGAATAATAATTACCATATCCGCTCTCCTTCCCTTATTAAAAAATTAAACAGCTGATTTAATATATAGCATATTGCTTAAAAAAAGTCAATACATATAAAAAATCCCCTTCCTCTGTAAAAATTACTCATTAAAATCTTTTAAGCAAAACTAAAACCTCTTTTTTGATCAAAGTTGGTTTTTCTTTTTTTATCAGCAACCGATAAATCCACTCAGCGATTTTTTTCGCTTCTTTTTCCCTGAATCCCCTGCTGGTTATTGCCGGCGTACCTAATCTTAATCCCGATGGTTTGAAAGGAGAAACATCGCCGATAATTGAATTGCGATTAGCGATAATTCCCGCTGACTCCAATATTTTTTCCGCCTTTAATCCGTCCATGCCGATATTTTTTAAATCTATTAAAATCAAATGATTGTCGGTTCCGTTTGTTATCAAATTAAAACCGTATTTTTTTAATGATTCAGCCAGAATTTGGGCATTTTTCACGATTTGATTCTGATATTTTTTAAAACTTGGCTTAAGAGCTTCGCCAAAAGTTAAAGCAATCGCGGCAATTACATTATTATGCGGTCCGCCTTGAAACCCCGGAAAAACCGCTTTATCTATTAATCCTGATATTTCTTTTTTTTCACTATTTACTATTCCCTTTCTACAGAAAATCACCGCCGCACGAGGACCTCGTAATGTTTTATGGGTAGTAGTCATCACGATATTAGCATATAAAAACGGCGATGGATGAAGGCCTGCGCTGACTAATCCGGCAATATGAGAAATATCAGCCAAGTGATACGCGCCGATATTTTTGGCAATTTCAGCTATGCGTTTAAAATCGATTTTCCGCGCATAAGCGGAGTATCCGGAAATAATCATTTTCGGCTTATGTTTTTTCGCTAATTTTTCAATTTCATCATAATCAATCAGCCCTGTTTTTTGATTTATACCGTATTGAATTGTTTTAAATAATTTCCCTGAAAAACTAGCTTTATGACCGTGCGAAAGATGACCCCCTGAAGCCAACTCCATGCCCATTAAAACATCTCCCGGGTTCATTAAGGCCAGATAAATTTCTAAATTAGCCACCGCGCCGGAATACGGCTGAACATTAACGCTCCATTTATTTGAATCTAATTTGAACGCTTTTAATGCCCGTTCTTGGGCCAAGCGCTCAATTTCGTCATAATATTGATTTCCCGGATAATATCTTTTGCCCGGATAACCCTCGGAATATTTATTGGTAAGTTCCGAACCTAAAACTTCTAAAATTTCAGAGCTAACAAAATTCTCCGAAGCAATTAGATTTATTGTTTCTTTTTGCCTTTTAATTTCAGAATTAATCAATTTGTATAATTTTGAGTCGCTTTTTTTAAGATAATTAAATTGCATTTTAAAAATATATTAAATTTTTTCGTAAATAGCAAATAAAAAAAGACCGGCCGAAAGCGACCGTCTTTTTAATTGAGAATTAGGCTTACCTCTAAGAAAGGTCTTTTTTCATTTTTTCAAACTCTTCTTTACTGATTTCGCCTTTGGCATAGCGTTCTTTTAAAATATCCGTTGCTGATTTACCAGTCATTCCCATTCCCATGCCCATTCCCATGCACTTTCCGTGCCAAAGCCATTTTACCAAAAAAACTATTCCGGCAATTACCAGTGCCCAAAACAAAACCACAAAAATCCAGCCCAAGCCGTAGCCATATCCGCCCATCGCGCCACCACCCCAATTTTGCATCATGTAAGGTCCCATATTGTACATATTTTTATTTTTAAGTTTAAATCGCAATTATTAACCGACCTTTATTTTAATTATAACTTTATAAATTAACGCTATCCGCACTTTTATATCCTGAAAATTCAAAGTCAAGCAAAAAACATACAATAAAACAAAAAGTAAAAATTTAAAAAATGAGTTATCTGATTTTTATTGACCAATCGCTTGGTCAATAATAGGTTTTAATTGTTCCATCGGGTAAGCTCCGCCAACAACATATTTTGTCCCGTTTTTTCCAATAACAATGCTGTAAGGCGTGCCTCGGGCGCCGGAACTGGTCGCATCTTTTATTTGCGCTTCTATCTTACTATTATATTTTTCGCTATTAAGGCAATTTTCAAATTGGTTTTTATTTAAGCCGATATCTGCCGCAATGTTAGGAAGCTCTGTCAAATTAATTTCATCATTAGACGGCGTAACTTCAAAATATCTGTCAATAAAAGCCCAAAATTTTTCGTTTCCGCCAAGCTCAGCCGCGCATTCCGAAGCCAAAGCCGAGACCTTAGCTTTTGTGTGTAATTGCTCTAAAGGATAATGGCGATAAATCCAGGCAACTTTTCCGCCATATTGATTTACAACCTGTTGCATTGTCTCGTGATAAATTTTGCAATATGGACATTCTAAATCAGAAAATTCAATAACTTTAACCGGCGCGTTGGCATCGCCTCGTATATGGTCTTGCGCTGAAACAGACTTAACATTTTCTTTATCAGGCGAAGTTATTTCCTGTTTTTGATTTGCTTCGTTTCTAGCCTCAAAACCATTCAAGCCGCTGGTGTAAATCCATGAACCGCCAATAAGCAAAGCCGCAATAATAATGCTTGCAGGCAATAAATAATCTGATTTCTTATTTTCTTGATTTTCCATTAGAATTACATTATAGCATATTTTATAAAAAATAAAAAGCCCCGCATATTGTTCCTGCGGGGCGTATTCTTTAAAACTTAAAACGTTATTGCGCGTTATAGCTTATAGGATAAAACACTATATCTTTTCGCGCGCCAGACTTTCTTAAAACCGCCGTAGTGCCTGCTTCAATGTTGTTGAAGCAAGCCAGGCAATTTGACTCTAAAAATTTCGTTTTCTTTTTAGTCCTTAAGTTTAGGAAAAACGCTTCGCCACTTTCTAGCGTCACGGCCAGCGTATTGCCATAAGGTTTGTCAATAAACCTTATGTCTTCCTTTGTTTCCCAAAGCTCTTCCGAGCGCGAAACCCAGCAAAGAGCGCCAACATCTTTAAGATTGATTTTCCATATCTTGTTTTCTGAAACAAAGATAAGCTCGTTCTCGTTTAAAAATCTGATGCTTTTAGCATAAACATCGGGAATTTTGACGAGCTCTTCTTTTTTTTCAGCGCCAAGATAATAACTGGAAAATCCCTCCTCAAATGTGGAGTTTCCCGGAAAATAGACCATCGATTTTTCCCAAACCTTCATTGTTTTTACAAGCGTCTTAATTACTTTTGCCATTAAGACGCTTAAAGGATCTGGCGCGGTTAAGGCAACAACATAATTTTTGCCCTTCCAATGCGCGGCATTTATCCAAGCTGAGCCAGTCCGCACTTCATTGCAAAGATGAACTGGCACGACAAGCTTACGACCAATGGGATAAATATTCTGCGCAATGGTGGCAAAAATTGCCTTGCCCCGGCTGGATATTCCAAAAGCAATATCCAGTTTTGGATTGACTCCTTTCGAAAGATTTTCCATCGAAACTTTTCTCGTAACCACTTTCGCATCCATTTCATACTTCCCCCTTTTTTTATTTTCCCAGCTTTCGCCAAGTCGTTTTAAATTTTAAATTTAAATATGTCAAAGAACTGCAAGATATCTCAGTCTATGGATTTTTTTTATTATGTCAACTCTGACAAAAAAGAATCCGCTTATTAAAAGACGCGCTAATCTCAAAAAATTACAAAAAAAACGGGGAGGGAAAATTTTCCCCTCCCCTTGCTTCGGCAGCCATCGCTGCAATGAACTACTCTGTCAAACCCCCTATCTCTCATAAGAGCACCTCCTTTCTGATATTATTCATTTTTTTATCTTCTACTTATATTATATCATGCTTGTCAAGACCATTATTATTATTTACAATAAGCTTTTCAGAATTCGTAATTCAGTTTGTAATTTTTAACCTTGTTAAGCGTCTTAATATTATGAAAAAACCAATGACAAATGAAAAGCTGTTTATTTCGGCTTACGACGAAATTTCTGCGCCTCTCTTAAGGCACATTTATTTCAGAGTTAATAACCAGCAGCTGGCCGAAGACCTGCTTCAGGAAACATTTTTTAAAACCTGGCAATATATTGCGAGTGGCGAAAAAGAAATCAAAAGCCTTAAAAGCTTCTTATATTCTGTGGCTAATAACTTGGTCATTGACCATTGGCGGCAAAAACCTAAAGCTCCGGTTTCCTTGGAAAACGAAAACATGGAAGCGGAAAATTTTAACGATGAAACAAGCCCGGAAAAAAATTTTGACCGCTTATTTTATAAAGAATTGGTCCAAAACCATTTAAGCGAACTCGGCGATGATTACAAGCAAATCCTGCTTTACCGATATGTTGATGATTTGACCATAAAGGAAATTTCGGAAGTCATTCGAAAAACGCCCAATAATATCAGCGTTATGATCCATCGAGCCTTAAAAATGCTTAAGGAAAAAATAAATCATGTTTAAAACAATTAAAACCGTCAGACAACTGAAAAAATTGAAAAAATTTCCGGTCAATGACCAGTTTTTAAAGCTTCTCAAATATAGGCTGGAAGCTTATATGGCTCTTAATCCGTCTCAAAAATCCGTCATAAAATCCAATAGCTTCCTGTTTGCAAAAAGCTCTTTTTTCCCGCTTACCAGATTAGCATCCTTGCCTCTGGGAATCGCTTCAGCCTTATTGATTATATTGACTAGCGGCGGAGCGGCTTTTGCTTCTCAAAATAGTTTGCCCGGAGAAGCTCTTTACCCGGTAAAAAAATTGACTGAAAATACCCGCTTAGCTATTACCAGCAACCAAGAATCTAAAGTTCGATTAGAGGTAAGTTTTGCCGCAAAACGAATTTCTGAAATAGAAAAATTAATTGAAAAAAATGGGCCGGAATCTGAACAAATAGAACCAACTGTTTTGGCTTTTGAGGCACACTGGCTCCGCGCGGCAGAACTTATAAAAGAAAAGGGCGATAAAGGAGATAGTTCAAGCGCTCTCGTTAAAAATATTAACGATTTCCTGTCTGCTAATAAAGAATCTCTTAACCAAACGCTTAAAAATTACGAAAGCTTAGCCGAAGAAAAAGAGAATGACTTAAAAACGCAAATTATTCAAGCGCAACAATCAAGCGATGATTCCAAAACTAACGCTCTCATTGACGACCTTATAGAAATAAAAAGCAGGAAGGACTTAATTAAATTGAAGAAAAAGGATTTTGGCGATGTTTTTGACGATAATTCTCCGAAGGAATCAATTGAAACCGAATCAAAAGCAGAAGAATATTCCAGAGAATATTTATTAAAAGAAATCAATAATGATTATTACGATGACGACGATGACAAATATAATAACTTAAATAATGATGCAAACGACGACATATATATCAGCAAAGAAAATAGCAACGATGATCGCGATAGTGATTATGACTATTCAAGAGAACGCAGCCGAGATATTCCCGACTTTGAAAATGACACCAGTTCTGCAACAAGTTCTACTAAAAAAGATAGCGAAGTATTTTCTGATAAAACCGATAAAAATAATGAAAATCAGGCTTGGCTTTATAAAATTTCGGAGAAAGAATTTAATAAATTAAAAGAAGAATATTCTTACGAAAAGGAATTGGAGCAAGAAAAAGAAACGTACAGAGAAAACTACTAAGAAAAACCGTTAAAAAGTTAAAAATCCAATTCTTTTATTTCTTTCTTGAGTTTTATTTCAAAAATCCATAAGACAGTAAAGATGAAAAGAGTAAGCAAAGTTGCAAACACGGCTATAGTATAAAGCTTAAAACCCACTGCCATGCCGATACCGGCAGAAACCCAAAGACCGGCAGCAGTAGTAAGTCCCATAACTTTTGATTCTTTAAAAATAATAAGTCCCGCTCCAAGAAAACCAATACCAACGATAATTTGCGATGCTACTCTGGAAGGGTCAAAAACAGTAACGCCCAAATAACTCTCATTGGCGATCTTTGAAATAATTATAAATAAAGCTGAACCCAAGCTGACTAAGGCAAAAGTGCGCAGTCCTGCGGTTTTCCCGGCGATTGCCCGCTCAATGCCCAAAAGCGACCCTAAAAAAGCGGCGATTAAAAGTTGCAAAAGAATCCATAAATTTTGTTCCATACTTTTATTATAAAATGTTTTTTTTAAAAAACAAATTAATCGCGTCCCTTATTTTTCCCAAAAACTCCTTTTTCTCTGGAAATCCGGCTTGATTTCAAAGCAAACCGGTGCGCCTCATCCCTTAATTCTATCAGAGTTTCAGTTATTGCTTCTGTTGATTCCTTAATTGATTTTTTGGTTTTTGCCGGAAAAACCAGCTTATCGCCGGCCAATTTGGAAATTCCCATTAAAGCAATATTAATATTTAAATCTTTCAGGGTTTTCTCAATATAATCAACCTGCGGTTTGCCGCCGTCAATCAAAATTAAATCAGGAAAAGGCCACTCTAAATGCTTAAATCTTCTGACAATTATTTCTTTTAAAGCCTTTAAATCATCTGACGCTGGCGCGTTTTTAATTTTAAACAACCGATAGCTTGCCTTATCCGGCTGGCCGGAAATAAAAACCGCAAGTGAACCGTAAGTTTCTCTGCCGGTCAAATGAGATATATCATAACCTTCAATGCGGTTAAATTTAGCGTTCGTTGTTGATTCTTCTTTAGTAATCAAAGCCACGTCCTGAATATGTCGCAAAGCTTTGATTTTTTCCGGATTTTCATATTTCAATTTTTCTATTAATTTTTTATGCTGGCCGGATAGCATCAAAATAATATTTTTTATATTTTTTTGATAATCGTTTTTTGAAATTGCGCCGATGCACGCTCCCGGGCATAATCCTATTTGATAATCAAAACAAGGTTTGCCTTGATTTGGCCGGCATGTGCCGTAAGGAAAAATCCTCCGGATTATTTTTAAAGCATTTTTAATTAAAGCCAGGCTGGTATAAGGACCGAAAACGTTAGCCTGACGAAAATAAAATTTTTTTAATTCTCTGCCTCTTAAAATAATCGGCCTGGGATAATCATTTTTTGAAATGACAACATATAAAAAAGAACGGTCGTCCTTCTCTTTAATATTATATTTGGGCCAATATTTTTTTATTAAATTTGCCTCAAGAATTATCGCTTCTAAAATATTTCCGGTTTTTTGATAATTTATTTTTGAAGCCAAATTTACCATCTCTCCTATTCTTTGATCTAAATTTTTTTGAAAATAATTTAATACCCTCTTTCTCAAAGAAATCGCCCGGCCCACATATAAAACTTTGCCTTTTTTATTGATAAAAAGATAAACTCCGGGGAGTAAAGGTAATTTTTTGGCTTGTTCTATAAGCTTCATAAAGATATTTATAAAACAATTGGCTCTTTTATTCAAATTAGCGATCCTTTAAATATCTTAAAGTAAAAAGTTATAAAAAATTAGAAAATAAAATACCCCACATCATATAGACTGTGGGGTAGTATGAAAACCTTGGCGAAGGTTGATTCTTAAAGCTTGAAGCTTTGAAACTGAAGCTATTGCTGGAGCTGGAACTGCTCGGCCGGGAAGAACTGTACCGCAGTCTCGTCCTTCTTCATGAGGGCAATGTTATTGCCTCTCACTCTGCCGATTAAAGCGGCGCCCCTGAACTCCTCGATGCCTTCGATGCCCTTGATCTGCTTCTTATTGCAGATCTGATTCTTCAGGCACTCGTTGACGTCGACATAGTACGGGACGTCGCTTTCGGTTGATATTGCAAGAAGGTTTCCTTCCGGCCTGCCGAGGTAAACGATCTCGCTGTTAGCCTTGGCCAACAGCTTGGCGTCTTGAAGCCAGTTTTTTGTCTTGGCTATGGAGGTCAAGGGGATGCTCAGAAGCTCCTTGCCATGGGTGAAGACAAGAATCTTTGCCAAAGCAATGATCCTTGCTGTTGAAGCCGATATGTAGCTTCCGCCCATCGTGGAAATCTCCTCTGGCTTTCCGGTTGCGCTGAAAAAGACGTTGGTCTTTTTCAAGAGCGTGCCCGCGGGATATAGCGCGTCTGTCTTTCCCTTGATATCCATGGCCTCTAAAATACGAGCCACGACAGACATCTCGGACTTGGTAAACAGCCCGAAAGTCTCGACTATCAAGAGATTCTCCTGCTTCTGAATACTCTTGATATGCGCTCCCGTGAAGCTTGCTTCTTCGAATGGCGCTCTGGCTCTCTCCTCGACCGACAGCGGCGTGTTCAGTTGCAGAACGGTCGCTGTGCCGTTATTGTTCACCTCGATGTCCAAACCGGCCTCGGTGTTTGTCGCGGCTATCTCCCGCAAGTTCCCTATGATCCTTTTTTCCACTATCAGTTTTCTCGGCTCCATTCTTCTATTCTCCTTTTTTTGTTGTTTTTTTACCCTTCGCCAAGGGTTTTCTCAAAAATATGTAATATGTAAAGAGCTGATTGCTTTTCAAAAAAAATACGCCGATGAAAAGCGAAATTTAATAATAGCAAAGTTTAATTTCTCTGTCAAGGCCATAAACCTTATTATCAAATAAATAAGCGACCTAGTTTTTATATTTTACTGTATTAAATATTCCTTTAAATATCTTCCCGTGTAAGAACCTTTTATTTTTATGATTTCCTCGGGCGTGCCTTTGCCGATAATCTTTCCGCCAGCTTCCCCGCCTTCCGGTCCAAGGTCAATGACATAATCCGCGGATTTTATAATATGCATGTTATGTTCGATAACCGCAATAGTATTTCCTTTATCCACCAGTTTATTTAAAACTTTAAGCAGCATTTCTATATCATAATAATGAAGCCCTACGCTCGGCTCATCAAGCAAATACATTGCTCTTTTGCCTAATGGATGAGTTAATTCTCGCGCCAATTTTATTCTTTGAGCCTCGCCGCCTGATAATGTAGTGGCTGATTGGCCTAATTGCAAATAACCCAGGCCCACTTCTATTAAAACTTTCAGCTTGTCGGTAATCGTATAAAGCCCGTCAAAAAAATCTATTGCTTCATCAACCGTCATTTCCAAAATTTCATGGATGTTCTTGCTTTTATGCTTAACCTGAAGCGTTTCGCGATTAAATCTTTTGCCATTACAAACATCGCACTGGACAAGCACGGCCGGCAAAAAATGCATTTCCACCAGATTAAAGCCCGCGCCTTGGCAAGCTTCACATCTTCCTCCGCTGACATTAAACGAAAATCTTGAGGCGGTATATCCTTTAGCGCGAGACTCTTCCAAAGAAGCAAAAAAATCTCTGATAGGCGTAAAAATTCCCGTATAAGTTGCCGGGTTAGACCTGGGAGTCCGGCCAATCGGCGATTGGTCAACCATCACCACTTTGTCTATATATTCAGTTCCTAAAATCTGGCTGACTCCTTCCAAAGGCTCGTTAAATCTGGCTTTTATTCTTTCCAAATTTTTATATAAAACATCGTACAATAAAGAAGATTTTCCGCTGCCTGAAACTCCGGTTAAGCAAATCAGTCTCCGCAGGGGAATTTCTACGTCTATGTTTTTTAAATTATTGGCTCTGGCTCCGATGATTTTTATTTTTTCCGTTTGCTTTGACCGCCTGATTTTTGGCACTTCAATTTTTTTCTCCCCTGATAAATACTTGAGAGTCAAAGATTTTTTGTTGATTGCTTGAGATTGTTTTACCCCGCCTAATAATTTTTTTATCTCGCCTATTGCCACCACTTCACCGCCATTTTTTCCGGCTAAAGGCCCCAAATCAACCAGATAATCCGATTCATTAATCGTCCGTTCATCATGCTCTACGATAATTAAACTGTTGTTTTGGTCTTTAAGCGCTTTTAAAGTTTTTATCAGTCTTTCTGTGTCGCGCTCATGAAGCCCGATAGTCGGCTCGTCTAAAACGTACAAAGTTCCTGATAATTTCGAACCAATCTGCGAAGCCAATCTTATTCTCTGAGCCTCGCCACCAGATAATGTCTCGGCTTCACGATTTAAAGACAAATAATCAAGCCCGACCTCCAACAAAAATTCTAACCGACCGACAATTTCCTTTAAAACATTCTGTGCTATTTTTCTTTCCCGCTCGGTTAAATTGTTTTCATATTCGGCAAAAAATTCATAAGCCTTATCAATAGTTAAGGCAGTGACTTCATGAATGTTTTTTCCGCCGATTTTTACAGACAAGGCTTCTGGCTTCAATCTTTTTCCCTTGCAATCCGGACAAATTGTGCCAAGAAACAAATCGGTTTTGCCCAACCCAAAACAAGTTTGGCACGCTCCGTAAGGGCTATTAAAAGAAAAAAGTCTTGGTTCAACTTCAGGAAAAGCGAAATTATCATTAGGACAAGTCCACTTAGAAGAAAGTAAAAGCTCAGTCTGATTTTTTTTATTTTCATTAAAAACCGCGCGTACTAATCCCTTGCCGTGATTAAGCGCGCCTTCAACCGCCTCAAAAATCCGGCTCTCATCTTTTATTAAAACCCTGTCAATAACAATTTCAATGGTATGCATTTTGTATCGGGAAAGAGGAATTTTTTCATGAAGCGAGTGATATTTTCCGTCAATTCTCGCTTCGGAAAATCCCAGAGAAAGAAAATCGTAGAGCAATTGGTAGTATTCTCCTTTTCGGCCGCGCACCGCTGGCGCCAAAATCAAAATTTTTTCCTCTTTTAACTCTTTGGCTTTATTAATAACAATATCAACTATTTCTTCTAACGAAAGTTTTTTAATTTTTACGCCGTCAAGCGGACAATAAACCTCGCCCAATCTCGCGTAGAGCACTCTTAAATAATCGTAAATTTCTGTAAGCGTGCCTACGATTGACCGCGGGTTATGAGACAAAGCCCGCTGATTAATGGCAATAGCCGGTGAAAGTCCGATAATTTCATCAACATCCGGACGGTCCATTTGACCTAAAAACTGCCTGGCGTAAGGCGATAAAGATTCAATATATCTTCTCTGGCCTTCGGCAAAAATCGTATCATAAGCCAAAGAAGACTTGCCGCTGCCGGAAACTCCGGTAAAAACTACCAGCTTGTTTTTCGGCAACTCCAAATCTATATTTTTCAAATTATGCACTCGGGCGCCTTTTATAATTATTTTGTCCTCCATACTCAAAAGATAAAACCCCCTGTTTTTTAATCCTTAGGGGTACTTATTTTAAACTTTATGTCTAATATTTTATGAAGTCAATTAAAACGCCAAAATGCGATGAGCCGATACTTCAAAAACATGCGCTATTGCTGGCTGAAAATCGGCTCATTCGCAAATCAGTCTTGAGCCGATTTTTATAAGTTTGATAATAACATCAGAGCTGAAGAAATCACTGAAATAACCGCCGCCTGAAAAGCAATCCACTTTAATTTATTATTTATTGCTCTTTTAGGCCCGTGAAAAAGCATATGAAATTTTTGCAGCTGGATAAAAGGCGCTTTTTTAAAAATCGCATAAGCCACTTGCATTGCGTCTGGCAAAATACTGCCAAAAATCATAACTATTATCATTAAAATTGCCTCAAAATTAATTTCCGGCCGGATAATCAAAAATCCTATTGCCGCGCCCAACAGAAAATCAAAAAACATTTTTGCCGAATCTTTTAAAATAAAATGGCGGTTGAGCTCCAATTTTTTATTCGGCAATAATATTTTATCAGTATTTTTTTTTAAAATTGTTTTTTCCGCTTCGTCGTCATCTTCTTTGATTGACCAGATTTTATAATCCCAGTGAGGAATTAAATCAACCAAGTAATGGCTCAAAAGCGCAATTACAAAAATAGCCAGCGCGTTAAAAACGCTTGCCGGCCGGTTAATCAAAGAAACAGTTGCCGCTGAAGCCACGATAATATGAGATGAAAGAATCATTAGTGTTAAATTTAATCTATTTTTTCCCCCGTCTCAATCAATTTTTCTATTTCTTTCTTGATGCTCTGGGGCGTAATGCCGTGTTTTTTATTATACTCTGACTGTATTTTTCTTCTACGCTCGACCACGCTGACTGCCCGCTTAATTGAACCTGTTAAATTATCAGCGTATAAAATTACTTTGCCCAGGACATTTCGGCTGGCCCGTCCCATAGTTTGAATTAAAGAAGATTCCGAACGCAAAAAACCTTCGCGGTCAGCATCAAGAATCGCCACTAAAGATACTTCCGGCAAATCCAACCCTTCTCTTAACAAATTAACGCCAACTAAAACATCAAATCCGCCTTTATCCGACCCTTTTCTAAAATCAGTTAAAATTTTAATCCGCTCTAAAGTTTTTGTTTCCGAATGCATATAATTAACTTTAAATTTTTCTTTTTTCAAAAAGTCAGCCAAATCTTCCGCCATTTTTTTCGTCAAAGTGTTGATAATTGCCCGACCGCCTTCTTTGGTTATTTTTTTAAGCTCTTCAATTATATCGTCAATCTGGCTCCTGTTCCTGCTTTTATCAAACACCGGCCTTATTTCAATCGGCGGGTCAATCAACCCGGTTGGCCTGATAATCTGCTCCACGATTTGAGAAGAATTTGTTAATTCATATGACCCTGGCGTAGCTGAAGTAAAAATCGCTTGATTGATAAACTTTTCAAATTCCGTAAATTTTAGCGGCCGGTTATCCAAAGCAGATGGCAATCGCCAGCCGTATTTCGCCAAAATTTTCTTCCGGCTTTGATCGCCCTCATACATCCCTCTTGCTTGAGGCACAGCTACGTGGCTCTCGTCAATAATCAGCAAAAAATCCGATTTCCCGCCTTTAGACGGAAAATAGGAAAGTAAAGTGTCCGGCGGTTCGCCGGAGACTTTTCCCGCCAGATGTCTTGAATAATTTTCTACGCCGTGGCAATAACCTATGCTTTTAAGCATTTCCATATCATATCTAGTTCTTCGTTCCAGTCTTTCTGCTTCAAGATAAAGATTTTTTTTATTAAAATAATCCAACCTTTCTTTTAATTCTTTTTTAATCTCTTTTATGGCAGTATCAATTTGCGGTCCGGTAGAAATAAAATGCTTAGGCGGAAATATCACCAATTCTTTTTTATTTTCAATAAATTTTCTTGTTAAAGGATCGGTAATGGCGATTGTTTTTATTTTCTGCTCTTCTATTTCAATATAATTTATCAGATTTCCACCGGCCGGCATTATTTCGAAAAAATCACCTCTCACTCTAAATGACCCTCTTTTTAAAGCGCCAATTGTTCTTGAAAAATGCATTCTGACAAGCTGTCGCATTAAATCTCCTCTCGTAATCGGTTTTCCAATTTCCAAATGAATGGCGGACTCCAGATAATTCAAAGGCACGCCAAGATTATAAATACAAGAAACTGAAGCCACTACAATCACGTCTCTTCTTGAAAGCAAGGCGCTGGTCGCTTGATGCCTCAAGCGATCGATTTCCTCGTTTATCATTGCCTCTTTTTCAATATAAGTATCGGTAGAAGGCAAGTAAGCTTCAGGCTGATAATAATCGTAATAAGAAACAAAATAATTGACCGAGTTTTCCGGAAAAAAAGTTTTATATTCGTGATAAAGCTGGGCAGCCAAAGATTTATTGGGCGCCATCACCAAAACCGGCTTATCAAATTCCGCTATTACATTGGCCATGGTAAATGTTTTGCCGGAACCGGTCACGCCCAATAGAGTTTGATATCGATTGCCTTTTTTTAATCCTTCAATAAGTTTATTAATCGCTTTCGGCTGATCGCCCGCCGGCTTAAATTTTGATTTTAATTTAAAAATTTTTTTCATTTTTAATTATTTTTGCCGGCCCTTGCCTGACTGAGCATAATAATATTACTTTTGGATTAAAGTGATTTTTTTAAGAATGCGTGGCAAGATAAGAAGCGACAATTGCCGCAGTTTCTGCCCGAAAAGTCAGCTTTGATAAGCCTATTATTTGAAAACCAGCTTTTTTAGCTATTTTTATTTCCTCCTCGCTCCAACCGCCTTCAGGACCGATAAAAATCCCCCTATTATTGCCTTTAGCTTTTTGAGTTGATTCAAATTTTAATTTATCGCCGGATATATCAAAAAATAAGTTTAAGTCATTTTTGCCGCCAATCTTAATTGCTTCCTCAAAATCTATGGTTTTGTTTAAAACGGGAATAATGCCTCGGCCTGATTGCTCAGCCGCTTCTTTAATTATTTTTTTTAATCTCTCTTCTTTTAAGCCGAATTTTATCGTTCTTTGAGTTATTAAAGGATAAATTTTTTTTATGCCTATTTCCGTTGCTTTTTGAATAACCAATTCAAAATTTTCCCTTTTCAATATTGAACAATACAAAATTCCGCAAACATCCGGTTCGCTTTCATTTTTGCTGATTTTTACGATTTCCAACTCAACGGAATTTTTAGTTAATTTTAAAATTTTTACAAGCGCCTCGTTTGACTCTCCGTCAGCCAAAATCAACGAATCTCCGATTTTAACGCGCAAAACATTTCTCAATTGATTAAATATCTCCGGCTCAGAAATAACCAGTTTGTTTGAGGAAAAATTAAAATTCCCGACAAAGCGATGTATTTTCATATTTAAAACATATTATAATAAATAATTAGGGTCAATAAAGAAAACAAAAACAGCCCGTAATGAAGGGCTGTTTTTGTTTTCAATTATCACTTCTTTGCTATCTTTGCGTTTTCAATTTATCAATCATTTCCGACATTTTCTTCTGAAGTTCTTCAATTTTCTTTCTAATACCTTCGTTATTTTCAATCTTTTTTTCTTCTTTATCCAGCTTAACTTCCATCTTTTCTATGCCTTTGATAAATTTATCCTCAATCTTTCTTATTGTCGGCGTTATAAAGAATGGCCTGTCGTCATTATCTTTATTTTTGTCGTTATCGTCATAATAATAATCCATAATAATAAGATTGGCCTGAATAGAATTCTGCGTTCTGTTCCATGTTCCGCGGACAACGGCTTTTTCTCCCGCTCTCAAATCGCCGACTGTGCCGACAAACGCTCCGATAATAATTCTGACGCCGGCTAAAATATTAACAGTCTGGTTGCCGCGCTCTCCTGTCTGAAGAACAAAAGAGTTTGTCGATGAACTGACGCTCACAATTGTCCCTTTAAACACGGTGTGAATATTTTGAATGGAAACATTGCGGACAGTCTGAGCGTGAATTAAATAAAGATTGCTTTGATCAAGATAGCCGAAAACATTTATAATATCTCCGACAGAATATTCGTCAACAGTTGAGATTCCCCAAGAATATCGCAATACCTTTGCGCTGGAGATGTCAATTTTATAATTATAGCCAAAGACTGAAATTCCAAGAGTGCTCGAGGAAACTTCCGTAACCTTAGCCGCCTTAATTGACACTTCCGTGGAAAATCTCGGGTCAGCAAAAACCGGACAAGCGCCGAGCTCCCGGCAAATGACTCTGCCTTGAATTTCTTTGATTGACAAAGATTGTTTTAACTCTTCCTTGTTAATATTGTTAATTATCGGAAGAACATTGGTTGATGTTAAAGAAGACTGAGTAGATGTAGATGCTGTATTTTGAGTGTCAGTTGTTGTGGTAGAAGTCGTTGTCGAAGAGGTGGTAGTTGAATTAGAATTCGTGGAAGTTGCGGTTTGTCCGAAAACAACGCCTGACACGACAAACAAACCGATCATCAAAATAATTCCTGTTGTTAAAATTAAATTTGTTTTTTTCATATTAAATTAAACTTAATAAATCTGGTTTTTCGACCTTTGCCTGCGCCTATGTAAAATCGCGAGAGCATTAGCTTCTCCTTGTAAAAGACGAGGAGGAGACTTGCGTATTACACTCTCTACTAAAACACGGCTTAGTTTATTATATGCTAAAAATCATAAAAAGTCCTGCTAATAAACTTAAATTTCCCCGTTTTTTATGTCTTTCCTGATTTTCTCCGCAAAACTGTTAAAAAAATGAAGGTTGTGAAAAGTAAGAAGGCTTAGAGCGGTAATTTCCTTGGCTCTAAATAAATGCGCAATATAATCTCTCCGATAATTATTGCAAACAAAGCAATCGCAGTTTTTATCCAAGGGGTTTTCCCCATTTTTTTTATTGACTGGAAGATTTAAAAATTTTGATTTCCCCAAATCCAGTCTGCCTAAACTCGTAAAAGCAATACCGCGGCGGGCGTAATGAGTCGGCGCTATGCAGTCAAAAGTATCGATTCCTGATTTAATAATTATCGGCATGTCTTCCAAATGTCCGATACCCAATAAATGCCTTGGCTTGGTCTCGGGAAGCTCGTTGATAGTCCAGTTTATTATTTTTGCCATTTCCTTTTTATCGTCTCCGAATTCTCCGCCTATGCCGAATCCTCCAAAATCCAAAGAACTGATAAATTTTGCGCTCTCTATTCTTAAGTCCTTAAATTTGCCTCCTTGAACAATGCCAAAAAGAGCTTGTTTTTTTCTTTGACTAGCGGATTTTACTTCCAAACATTTTTTTGCCCAAGCATGCGTTTTTATAAGAGAATTTTTTGTATATTTATAATCAGCCAGCGGCGGAGTGCACTCATCAAAAGCAAAAATAATATCCGCTCCCAGGCTTTCCTGAATTTTAATTGATTCTTTGGGACCCAAAAAAAGTTCTCTTCCGTCTATAGGAGACCGAAAAATAACTCCTTGGTCGTTAATTTTTAAAAAAGAAGGCTGAGCTCCGATGCCGATTTTTATGTTTTGCTTTTCTTTTAAAATCTTGCCCACTCCGAAATCTCTGCCAAACCCAAGGCTAAAAACTTGAAATCCTCCGGAGTCAGTCATAAGCGGACGCGGCCAATTCATAAACTTATGAAGCCCTCCGATTTTTTTAATAATGTTTTCTCCGGGTTTTAAATGCAGGTGAAAAGTATTGCAAATGAGCATCTGGCACTTGGCTTTAATCGCTTCTTCGCTGGTTAAAGTTTTAACCGTTGCCTGCGTAGCCACCGGCACAAATGCCGGCGTTTCAATTTCTCCATGAGCGGTTTTTAAAATTCCCAAACGCGCTTTACTTTTCTTTGATTTTTTTAAAATTTTAAATTCCATCGTTTTCCGTGATTTAGATAAATACTATCAAAACAAAAACAGCCCCGCAATGCAGAGCTGTTTTTTTTATTGTTTATTTCTACTCCCCTATCTTCAACCAATTCCTATTCATAATGGAGAAGTCTATGGAATTAACTATAGTGTCTTTGTTGATGTCAGAGATTGGGTCTGATAGAAACCATTTGGAAGATAACATGGAGTAATCAAGAGAATTGATGACATTGTCTTGATTTAAGTCTCCGGCTGGTAAGGTTGGAATAGTGATGGTTGAGTTATTGGTAAGACTGATATTAGTTTGTTTTTTGGATAAGTAATAAGGTGATGATACTTTAACGTCGTAAGTGCTTGGAGCAATGGTTATTGAAGATAAAGTTATTGAGTTAGCAGTCGGGTTTTGAGTTGCGGTGTAGATTGCGGTTGAAGAACCCGGATTGTAAATAGAGATGGTAAAGCTGTTGGAATTAATAGTAGTGTTTCTTTCAAGAGATAGGTTGAAAGAAACATTGGAGGTAGTGGAGACTGGCGGAGCTTGAGTCGTGGCTGAGGCTGATACTGATTGAGCTGATACATTATTTGCGGCGTCATAAGCGGAAACCGTATAAGAGTATGAAGTGCTTGGAGATAAGCCGGTGTCTGAATAACTGGTAGTATTGGAAGTTCCAATTTGCGTACCTCCCCGATATATTCTATAGCCTGTTACTCCGACGTTATCAGTCGAAGCAATCCAAGAGAGATTAATTTGAGTTGAAGAGATTGCAGTGGCTGATAGGTTTGTGGGTACTGATGGAGCCGTGGTGTCAGAAGGCGGCGGAGGCGGGATGACTGAACCAGTATAATTAGAAACACTGGAAAGTTCTTGCAAGGAAAGAATTCTATTATAAATCATTACTTCGTCGATTTTTCCGTTAAATGCTTGAGAACCGCTTGTAAAGGCGCCGATTATAAAATTACTGGCTGAATCGTCAGTGGGAGCGCCGCTGCCTATTGATCTTGAAGTATAAGCGGTCTCGCTTACGCTTCCACCTGAAGGCGCGGTATAAAATCTTATGCCGTCAGCGCTGGAAAATGTTATAGCCGCAAACTGCCAGGCGCCCAGCGTGATGGAATCACTGGCCGCCACGGTTGACGCAATTCCATTTGCTCTTGTAATAAACGAGGAGAAAGTATTTGGTGTTTGAAGTTTTGTTCTTTTGTATTCGGTTGTTAAAGTGGCCTTATTAAATAATCTTCCGGATGAACTGCCTCCCAAAGTATTGGGTAAAATCCACATGGTAATGGTAAAAGGGTCTAAATTATCCATGATTGTCGGACTGCCCAAGTCAACCATGTCGTTTACTCCGTCAAAGTTTATGGCTCCATTTACTTTTCCGGTTGTCCAGGTCGGTCCATTGGTCAATGTTCCGCTGTTGTTACTTGAAGAATCATTGGCAATTAAGCCGCTTCCTTCGTCAAAATTCCAATAGCCTATTAAGTTAGAAGGTAGCTGACTTGAACCTCCTGCTAAAGCCACGGAAAAAGATATTAGATAATCATCAGGATTAGAATTATTGGATTGGTCTTGGCATCTGATGTAATAGGAGTAAGCTGAACCGCTTGATAAACCTGTTATCAAGACTGAATGATTGGTTGAGTTGGTAGTGGAGAAAGTATTGGGTATTGAGGCGTATGAAGTATTTGCCGTAGTTGAATATTTGCAAGTGGCAGTTTCATTGGTTGATAAGGATAAGGTAGTTTGAGTGGTTGAAGAAGGCAGACTGCCTGATGGAGCTCCACTTGATCTTACAGGAGGAGTGATGTCAGCTGTCGGAGCTTGAGTTGTAGCTGAGGCTGAACTTGATTGAGCTGATACATTACCAGCCGCGTCATAAGCGGCAACTGTATAAGAGTAGGCTGTAGAAGCCGTAAGTCCGGTATTTGAATAAGTTGTATTGGCGGTGGTAGCAATTTGCGTACCTGCTCGATATATTCTATAGCCTGTTACTCCGACATTATCAGTAGAAGCAGTCCAAGAAAGATTAATTTGAGATTGGGAGATTGCAGTGGCGGATAAGCCAGTGGAAACTGAAGGAGCGGTAGTATCAGAAGGCGGTGGTGGTGGTGGCGGCAGAGTTCCCGAACAAGTTGATAAAAGACCGATACATTCAGTGCCTGTTTGATAAGCGCCCATTACTTGACTCGAGCGTCCATTGGCCGGATATGAAGTTCTTTTGAAATCAGCGGGTTGATTGAATGTTCCAGAAGAATTAAGAAAATTAGGATTTGTTGTTATAGAGTTTTCATCGCAATTTATTCCGGTCGTACAACCAGCCCCAGCCAAAAAAGATTTCCAAGCCGAAAGAGTGGTTCCTTTGGAAGAACCGTTTACCCACCAACTAGTATTGCCGGCTCCGCTGTAATAATCGTTGTAATCTATATAATCAAAATCAGAGATCGTCCAGTTGGAAGAATCAAAACCCAAAAAATTTCCGCCTGTAGCATGATAATGAATATTATTCCAAAAATGAGACGCCTGAGACGTGCTTTGCCAATAACCGATGTCTCTGATATTGTTGTAAAACGTATTATTCCTTACGTAAAAGTAATTAGGCGCCCCGTTAGCCACGGAAACAGCCGTGCCGTTGTTTATAAAAACATTCTGATAAATATCCGACCAATCAATGCCTACTTGAGTGTCTCCTTCAATTCCTTGAGGCATATTATGAAAAAAATTATAGCGCGCAGTCATTTGATTACCGCGGTCTTTCCACTTTATGCCTGTATTAAGGCCATCATAGAATTCGTTATTCTCTAAAATCATGCCTTTTGTCCCGTATGTTAAAATAAGAACGTCATTTCCCGACCCTTGGGCCATTGCAGGCAAATTGTCGTGAATTTTATTATTTCGAACAAGCAAGTTTTCCATCCAGTCTGTAGGCGTTGTATTGGGAGGATTGCCTGTGGTGCGGATAACTGCGGGAAATCCCTGATAATCGCCACCGCCAGATAAATCGTTATTCTGTATAATAGAATTATCTCCGCCAGCGCCGACGTGAATATTACCCCAGACATAAAATCCATCAATCGTAACATTGGCCGCGCCGATGGAAATCGTTTTGCAAAATCCGCAAGTGTTATAAACATTGCTTGAATGATTATTTGTGCTGGAGATCCAGACTACTTCTCCTGGCGCGGCTTTCCAGGTTGTATTTGCCACCGTGGCCTGAATGGCAGCGGCTGTGGTTCCGCTGGTATAAACCGCTCCGCCGGCTCGGGCATGCACGATTACCGTATCGCCGGGAACAACTCGCGTTCCCGCGTACCAAGGAGTTTTCCAAGGAGTAGACGCTGAACCGTTGTTAGTATCGCTGCCATTGTCATAATCAACATGATAAGTGGCGGCTTGAACGCTTAAAGTACTAAATAAAATTCCGAAAAATAAAAGCAACGCGAAAAAACCGAACCATTTTAATTTTGTTAAAATCATTGCAAGCACTTTATTTCCTTAAATTACCAGATTATGCTTTTAAATGCTTTTATAAATATTGTAAGTATATTAGGCATAATATCAGAAGGCGGCGGCGAAATAAATTTTTCTGAAGGAACCGGACTTAAAAACGGCTCTTTATAAAGTAAATTATCAACTGACTCCTGCGGTATCGGCATTAAAGGAGCAAATGGCGAAATTATCCTTTGGGGAGACATTATTTCCTGAGTTGGCATTTGTCCTTCCTCCATCATTTTCTTAATCATATCGGGGCTAGGAATTATATTCTGATAATTATTAGGCGCCTCTCCGTAAAATGGCATTTCTTTAGCCGGCATCATTTGACCTTCGAATCCTTCACGGAACATTTCGCTTGGAATTTCTCCTTGAGGCATTTCACGATAAGGTGCTTCTTTGAATCCTTCAGGAAGTCCTTTGGGCAAATTAGCTGGTTTAAATTTTTCGCATTCTTCTTTATGTGTTTGGTCAGAACAATATCTCGTGCAATCTTCGAATCCCGAACAACCGCCCGGTCCTCTCATTCTTTCCGGACTGCCAATCATTGGCATGCCCTCTTGCAATCTTCCTTCTTGAAGTCTCGCTGATTCGCCTTGAATCATAGACTTAGGCCTAAACCCTTCAAAACATTTTCTCATAGAATCTCCTATTTGCGGTCCGGGCATCAAAACGCCGGCTTGAATTTTCTCCAAAATTTCCAGACCTAAGTTTGATTTTAAACATTCTTGAACCTCAGAAGGCGCTCCAGAAAAATCATTCTTCATATGTTCAATCCCTTCTCTCATGTTTTCAATATCTTTTTCCGGAATCAGTCCGTGCTCTTTAGCAAAACCAAAACAAACTTCTGCGTTATTTGAGTTATTACAATATGCTTCGCATTCTTCTTTGCCCCGGCAATCGCCCGGTCCTTTACCGCCGGTTTTTCTAAACATTTCAGCTTCTTCCGGTTTCATAAAACCGGCTTTAATAGCAAAATTAGCGCATTCTTCCGAATGTGTTCCATCTTCGCAATATGCTTCGCATTCTTCTTTGCCCCGGCAATCGCCCGGCATCTCGCCCGCTATCATCAATGGCATAATTCTTCTGGCTTCTTCAACTTCTTTCTCCTCAATAAAACCGGCCGCCACGGCAAAATTAAAACATTCTTCCATGTGAATTGATTCGGAACAATACACATCGCATTCTTTTCTCCCTCGGCAGTTGCCCGGCGGATTAATACCGGACTTAATCGCTTTCATTGCTTTTTTTGCTTCTTTAAGTTCTTTCTCAGGCATAAAACCCGCTTGTTCGGCAAAAGCCAAACACTCTTCCATGTGCTCGGAGTTATCACAATATAATTCGCAGTCTTTTTTGTTTTTACAGCCGCCAGGAAGAGTTGCTCCTTCTTTCACTGTCTTAGCAACTAGTCTAGCTTCCCTTAGCTCTTCTTCGGAAATCAAATCATTTTCCTCGGCAAAATTCAAACAAACTTCCATATTATTGGGATTATCACAAAAAGTCTCGCATTCTTTTTTATTTTTGCAGCCAGCCGGACCTTCGCCTATTTTAATAAAAGCTTTTGCCTTTCTAGCTTCTTCCTTGGAAATTAAATTATTTTTTTCGGCAAAATTAACGCAAGCACCAATATTTTCCGGCTTATCACAATAAGTCCGGCATTGAGTTTCATTTTTACAATTGCCTAGTTCTTTTACTGGATAGCTGATATCTAATTGTTGTGTTCCGATTTCTGTTTCCTGCGCCTGAGCGATTATAAAATAGCTGGTAAAAAATCCAGTAGCAATGATAGCTGCGCCTAATATTAAATTTATATTTATTCGCATTATTTTCATTTATTAGTAGCTTATTATTATATTGTTCTATTGAAAGGGGTTTTTATAAACCTCTTTAAACGGATTGATTTTGGCCTCAAAAGGGTTGGTTTTTGTCTCATACGGATTAGTTTGCGGAATTTCCGCGGCTGGATTTTTTATTTCTTCATAGATCTGGCCCCCTAAACTCTCCGTTGATTCTTTAACCGGAACAATTGGCACAATTGACTCGGTTATTTTTTGATAATATTTTTTCCAGACATAAAATCCGGCGAAAATAGACAAGACCAAAATTATCCCTGAAATTATTAAAACAATTTTCTTCTTATTCATTTCCTTTTATTATATTAGATTGCGTAATAAAAAGCACTAATAATTAATGAATTGTGGATAAGATAAGTTTAATAAAGATGCTATAATTTCAAAATGAAAATCCTGCTTATTATCGACGCCAACGCCTTAATTCATCGCTGTTTTCACGCCTTGCCCGGCTTAACTACTAAAGATGGCCAGGCTTCCGGCGCCTTGTATGGCTTATCAAGTATTTTGATAAAAATTTTTCGGGAAGAGCCGCCGGATTTTATAACGGCTTTTTTTGACCGGCCGGAACCGACTTTTAGAAAAGAAGCTTTTAAGGAATATAAAATTCACCGGCCCAAAGCGCCGAACGAATTAATTTCTCAGATCATTGAAGCTCATGAACTGTTCAATCAGTTTGGCGTGAAAACCTTTGAAGCGCCAGGTTTTGAAGCGGACGACCTAATCGGCACAGCTGTGGAAAAATTCAAAGATACTGCGGATTTAAAAATAATCATTTTAACCGGCGATCTTGATACGCTACAATTAATTGAAAATGAAAAAGTTGTCGTTAAAACTTTAAAAAAAGGCATCACTGAAACCATAACTTATAATGAAGCGTCGGTTAAAGAGCGCTTTAGCATATCACCAGACCAGCTGCCCGATTACAAAGGCCTGGTTGGCGATCAATCAGATAATATCTTGGGAGTCCCGGGAATTGGTCCCAAAACCGCCGGCTCGCTGATTCAAAAACACCAAAATTTGGAAGCTATTATTGAATTCAGCAAAAAAAACAAAGAAGAAAAAGCTTATAAGAAAATTTTTGATTTCTGGGAACAAGCTTTGCTTTCTAAAAAACTGGCTGTCATTCGCCGCGATGCTCCTCTGCTGATAAAAAATATAGCCGAGTTAAAATACCACGGCTTAAATCTTAAAACCATTTCTGATTATTTTGAAAAACTTGGCTTTAAAAGCCTTGTATCCAGAATAAATAATTTTCACGAGCCTCAAAAAAACAAATCCCAAAAAGAAGAAAAAACAGCGGAATTGATTATTGATAAAAATATAGCCAGCCAAGAAAAAAATTTTAACCTTCTAATCGCCTTACAATTAATTGATCCCGGCTTAAAAAAATTTTCCGTTTTTAGCCTGACTAAAAAATTCTTAAAAAAAGATTTTGTTGATTCCAAAGAAGCGATTGAAACGCTTTTTGATTTTGCTAAAGCTAAAATCAAAGAATACGGCTTAGAAAAAGTTTTTTTTGAAATTGAACTGCCTTTAATTCCCATCTTAGAAGAAATGAATGATTGGGGCATCAAAATCGATCTCGAAAAACTCGAAGAAATCAAAGAGGAATACGCAGAAAAAATAACTGTGCTGACCGAAGAAATTCATCAAGCCAGCGGTCAGCCATTTAATATCAATTCTCCTAAGCAGATGCTTGATATTTTTACTGAAAAATTTCAAACAAAGATTTCCTCTACCGGCGCGGATAAGCTTATTTTATTAAAAACATCCGCCTCAAAAAACAATCGAAAACTTGAAGAATTTATAGATTTAATTTTAAAATATCGCGAAGTTTTTAAGCTTCAATCAACTTACATTGAACCTCTTTTAAGAAATTCAAGCGGCCGAGTGCATACAACTTTTCTCCAGCTCGGCGCCGCTACCGGCCGAATGTCTTCGGAAAATCCTAATCTTCAAACTATTCCCGACGAAATAAAGCACGTTTTTATCCCTTCTGAAGAATTTCGACTTGTTTCTTTTGATTATTCCCAGATTGAATTGAGAATAATGGCTCATTTAAGTGATGATCCAAAAATGAATCAGGCGTTTAATCAGGGAAAAGACATTCACACTATTACCGCCAGCCAAGTTTTTCACGTTAGGCCGGAAAACGTCACTCCCCAAATGAGAAAAATAGCTAAAACATTGAATTTCGGCGTAATTTACGGCATGGGCTCCCGAGCTTTTTCTCAAACCAGCGGCTTATCTAAAGCCGAATCGCAAAAATTCATCCGGGAATATTTTAATGACTTTCAAAATATAAAAATTTGGCAGGAAGAAATTTTAAAACAGGCAAAATCTTTCGGCTATGTTAGAAATATAAATGGCCGAAGACGCTGGCTTTTTGATATTGTCTCGTTTAATCCCCGGCTTGCTTCAGAAGCCGAACGAGCGGCAATAAATATGCCAGTTCAAAGTTTGGCCGCTGATATTATTAAACTGGCAATGATTAAAACAAAAGATGAGCTTGAAAAAAAGAGCTGGTGGGGAACTTCCGTCCGTTTGCTTCTTTCTATTCATGACGAATTGCTTTTTGAAATAAAAAATGATCTCTTGAAAAACGATTTGGAAAGCGAAGTTGTCGCTTTGATAAAAAACTCGATGGAAAATATTTTTCCTTTATCAGTGCCGCTAAAAGTAGAAACAAAAATAGAAAAAAATTGGAGCTAATTTATCGGCCTTATTATAATGTGCCTTTCTTTCCCGTCGCCCATGCTTTCGGTCTTAATATCGGGATTTGGAGCCAGCTCTAAATGAACCAAGCGCCGCTCATAGGCATTCATAGCCGGCAAAGACACTTCTTTTTTTTCTGCCAATGATTTTCTTGCCGAAGCTTTAGCTAATTCCACAATAAGACCCTCTCTCTTGCGGCGATAGTTATTCACATCAACAAATATTGTGCTGATTTCTTCCTTTTTTATCATTAATTTCACAAGATGGTCGAAGTTTTCGACAAAACCCGGTAAAAATTTTTCCACCAATTCATCATTGATAAAAACAGAAATTTTGTTTTCACCGGCATCGCAATTTACTGAAAAATCGTCAAATCCCATCAGCCCAATCATTGTTTTTATTTTCTCTTGAAGTTTATCCATGGTCTTAATTATGCTTATTATTTCTTCTCGTGCAACTTTTTATCTATTTCCACCAATTTTTCTTCTCCCACATTTAATTGCTTATTGATGACTATTTGTTGGATAACAGAAAACACCGAGCTCGTCAACCAATAAAGTCCGATTGCCGAAGACAGATAAAACAAAAATACCAGCGTCATGCCCGGACCAATAAAGACCATTTGCCGGCTCATTTGCTCGGCCATAGTCATATCTTTAATGGGTTTCTTATTTTTAGACAAAGATAATTTCCCTTGAAAATATTGGGCTATCGCCGCCAAAACAACTATTACAGCATTGCGCTTGCTCAAATCAATTAAACCCAAAAAATAATGGTTAATCTCTTGGGGCGTTGGAACAAAATTATACAAAACAATAAAAGATTCCGTGTTTAATCCTTTTAAAAAAACCTGATAAAGCGCAAAAATTATCGGCAATTGAATTAATATTAGAGACAAAAATCCGGAAAACGGATTTACTTTGTGTTCCTTATAAAGATCCATCATTGCTTTTGCCTGCTTTGCCTTATCATTTTTATGACTCTCCTGAATTTCTTTCATTTTAGGCGCCAAGCGCTGAATAATTGACTGGTCTTTGGCGCTCTTATAAAACAAGGGCAGAAGTATCAGCCTTATTAAAATCGTTAAAATAATTATAGCTATTCCAAAATCGCTGAAAGAAAAATAATCATATAACAAAATAAGGGCGTTAAATAGCGGCCGATAAAAAATTTCATTGAATATTGCAATCATAAAGTTAATAGTTATCTCTTAGTAATTAATGGTTAATATTTTTTTTAATTCTTTCTCAATATCTTCTTTTTTTAATTTATCGGATTTTGTCAAAACTGTTATTAAAATATCTCTTCCTGATAATTCATGATATTTATTAAGTCGAATAAAATTAAAAATGATTCTTTTTATTCTGTTCCGCCTGACTGCCGCCTTACTGACTTGTTTGCTGATAATTAAGCCGTACCGGGAAAATGATAAATTATTGGCCGCCGTCTTTATAATAAAAAATTCGCTTTTGCGAATATTTATTTTTTTTCTCTCTTTAAGCCAGTCCTGAATTGGAATCCGGTATTTTTTTGCAAGCATATTTTTCACAAATAATGCAAATTTATTTATATTGCCATTACTTGCTGTTAATTCGCATTATGGTTCTGCAGGCGCATTATCCTAAGCTACTTCGAAGGATTTGCGATGACTCTTACGTACTGAGTTTTTTCCTTCCCTTTCTCCTTCTTCTTCGCAAAACATTTCTGCCGCCCGGCGTTCTTGAACGCTTTAAAAATCCGTGCACTCTTTTCCTTTTTTTCTTTTTCGGCTGGTAGGTTACCGACATAATTTAAATAATAGCAGGAATCGGAATAAAAACAAGTCTTGCTTTATTAATTAAATATGTTATCATATATAAATACCTATGGATCTCAACCGGCCTATCGGAATTAAAAAAAATAATTTTGGTCTTACATCTCTTATAGGCGGAATTGTGGTTTTCTTTTTTGGCGGCAGTGGTTTATTGGCTTATATCGTTATACCACTTACTATCACTACCGCAATCCTTTCTTTTAAAAAAGAAAGTGATGATGCGCGCAGTAAAAAAATGGCCATTGGAGGCGTTATTATCGCAATAATCGCGATTATTCTTTCCTTTATTTTCAACTGGAACGGCCTAATATACGAATTCCTGTTGGAAAATTATCTGTCTTAATTTAGATAATTTTTAATAGCTTATGGTTGACTTGCGCTTTTTCAGGTTAAAAACTTTAAAATGCGGTCTCTCAAGGATTTTTTTGTACGCTTTGTTTATATTGACAAAAAAGTAAATTTGCGATATAATTAATAAAGCTAAAAACTTGAAAACTTAATAACTTGTCGAGGGAGGTTATATGAAAACGCTGAAAGCAACTCTTTTTTTCCTCTTCTCCGCTTTCTTGCTTGGCTGCGCGCCTTATGATCAGTTGATTGTCCGGCCGGACATTTATGTTTCCGGCGACTTTAGAGGACCGCGCAGTCCCTACTCGAACTTTTATGACTACGGATTATATTTCCCGTATGTCACGATTGTTCCGGTAAACGGAACGCCTTTTGAACTGGAAATATTCATCAACGGCAAACGAGCTGATATTTCGCTTGAAGGCAGCGTTAAGACAAAACGGATTCCGCCCGGAATGCCGGCTCAAATAAAGGCTTTTGTTGATTACCGCGTCAGCCGTCAGTTATCGGTAGTTGCCGTGGCTTACAAAAGCAATAAAGTTGTCGGCTCGGCAAACAGAGTGTTTTATTTTTACGGCCATGCCAACGCCGAACAAGTTGAGGACTGGCCGATACGCATCTGGGATCTCCGTGACCCGTGACCCTTGAAAATCTGCTCTTTATTCTTTGCCCGCATCGCCAAAAGGTGCGGGTTTTTATTACTCGCTAATCACTATTTACTATTCACTGATCCCTGATTACTATTTAAAATAATAATATGTCCGGACATTCCAAGTGGTCTCAAATAAAACACCAAAAAGGCACAGCTGACCAGAAGCGCGGCGCTTTATTTTCTAAATTATTAAGCGCGATTTCTGTTGCCGCAAAAACCGAATCAAATCCTCAATTTAATCCTCGCCTGCGAACCGCCATTGAAAAAGCCAAGGAGAATAACGTGCCTCAAGACAAAATAGAATCAGCCGTAAAACGCGCCCTTCAGGCCGCTGACAATATTGAAGAATTGCTTATTGAAGCCTATGGACCTGAAGGCGTCGCTATTTTAATTGAAGCAACAACCGATAGCCGCAACCGCTCAATTGCTGAAATCAAAAAAATATTAAGCGACAGCAATGCTAAGCTCGCTGAACCCGGAAGCGTTTTGTGGACTTTTGAAAAACAAGATGGCGCTTGGCTTGCCAAATTTAATCAGGAAATATCCGAAAGCGGCAAAACACAATTACAAAAACTTATTGAAAAACTAGAAGAACATAGCGATATTCAAAAAATTATAACCAACAGCCAATAATCACTCAATAATCATTATTACCAGTTGTTAATTATATGTTAATCCTTGGTATTGATCCTGGCTCAACTCGCACGGGCTACGGAATTATAAAAAAAGACGGAAATAATTTAAGGCTTATCAAGAGCGGTTTATTAAAAATTTCCTCCAAAGACAAACAGCAAAGATTGGTTGAGCTGGCTCAATCTTTTTCCGGTCTAATCAAAAAACAAAAGCCCCAATTAATTGCCATAGAAAAACTTTTCTTTATGAAAAATATTAAAACTGCCCTTGATGTGGCTCAAAGCCGGGGGGTCTTGACATTAATAGCTCTTGAGCACAAAATACCGTTATTGGAATATTCGCCGTCAGAAATAAAAGCAGCTGCCACGGGATACGGCTTGGCCGATAAAAAAGCAGTGGCAAAAATGGTTGCGATAATTTTAAAAGTTGATAAAATAAACAAAATTGACGATGTCACCGACGCTCTGGCTACGGCAATTACTGCGGCTAATAATTTAAACAAAAATAATTTTCTTTAAAAATTTAAAAGGTCGTTTATTATTTATAAAAAAATGTCTATCACCGAATTAAAAATCACCAAACTGACCAACTACGCAGAAGACGAAGAAGAAGGAGAAAGTAAATCCAGCGAAGAGCCTTGTGAAGAATGCGGGGAAAAATTAAATGAATACGGCGCCTGTCCCAATTGCGAACCGGAAGAAGGAATTTTGGAAGATAAGCCCGGCGAAGCAGGAGAAGAAAATATCGAATAAAATTAAAAACCCCCGCAAGGGGGTTTTTAATTGAAATTTCGCTGTTTTTTATATTATAATTTAAACTAATTATTAACATGTCTTTATTTAATAAAAAAACCTGGCTCTGGCTGAAAATAATAGGCGTTTTTTTTCTATTTATTTTTATTTTAGCGCTTATTGGACTAGCCAAACTTGCTAAAATTACCAAAGAGCTTCCTGACCCGACTCAATTCGGCAGCCATCAAGTCGCTCAATCAAGTAAAATCTACGACCGCACCGGAGAAGTTCTTCTTTATGAAATTTTTGGAGAAGAAAAAAGAACGATTATTGCAAGCGACCAAATTCCTGATTATGTAAAAAAATCTGTTATAGCTATCGAAGACCAAGGTTTTTATACTCATCAAGCTTATGACTTGCGCGCTATTATTCGTGCTTTTGCGGCAAATATCATAAAAGGCCGCGTTAGCCAAGGCGGCTCCACTATTACTCAACAATTAGCTAAAAACGCTTTTTTGTCTTCAGAGCAGACGGTGGAAAGAAAAATAAAGGAATTAATTTTAGCCTATTGGATGGAAAAAAATTATTCCAAAGATGAAATTTTAACTCTTTATCTTAATACTATCCCTTATGGCTCTAATGCTTATGGAATAGAAGCCGCTTCCCAGATTTTTTTCGGGCATCCAGCCAAAGAACTTTCTTTAGCTGAAGCTGCCTTACTGGTCAGCTTGCCGAAAGCTCCCACTTATTATTCTCCTTGGGGCAGCCACACGGATGAATTGCTTCACAGAAAAAATTATGTTTTAGAACAAATGTTTAAACTCGGTTTTATCGACCAAGAAGAGCTGGAACGGGCAAAAAGTTATCCGCTTGAGTTTAGCAGCCAAAACCTTGGTTCGATTAAAGCGCCGCATTTTGTAATAATGGTAAAAGATTACCTGGCTAATAAATACGGCGAAGACGCATTAAAAGCAGGTGGTTTAAAAATTATTACAACGCTTAATTGGGACTACCAACAAATTGCGGAGCGTGTAGTTTCTGAAGGCGCCTCTCGAAACGAAAATTTATACAAAGGAAAAAATGCGGCGCTTGTTGCTCAAGACCCAAAAACCGGAGAGGTTCTTGCTTTGGTTGGATCTCGCGATTATTTTGACACAAAAAACGAAGGCAATTTTAATGTTGCAGCCAACGGCCTCAGGCAACCGGGCTCTTCTTTTAAACCGTTTGCTTATATTACCGCTTTTCAAAAAGGCTTATCTCCGGAAACAATTGTTTTTGATTTGCCGACCGAATTTGTTCCCAATAACCCGAGCTGTCCGATTGCTGTAGATTTTTTAAATGATCTTAAGGATTGTTATCATCCGGAAAATTTTGATAAAAACTTCAAGGGTCCGATTAACTTAAGAAATGCGCTGGCCCAATCAATCAATATTCCCGCTGTTAAAACTCTTTATCTCGCTGGAATTCCCGAAACCATAAAAACCGCTCAGGATTTTGGCATCACTACATTAAATAATCCGTCGCGTTATGGTCTGTCGCTGGTTTTGGGCGGCGGAGAAGTTAAACTGCTGGATTTAGTCGGCGCTTATTCTGTTTTTTCTCAAAATGGCGTAAAGCACAATCAAAAAATAGTACTGAAAGTTGAAAATCAAAACGGAAAAATCTTAGAATCGGCTTCTAATCAGGCAACTCAAGTAATTGAATCTTATTATGCGGAACTTATAAACGATATCCTCTCCGACGAAGAAGCCAGGAGACCTCTTTATCAAAATAGCTTTTATTTAACTTCTTTTGACGACCGGCAAGTTGCTTTAAAAACCGGCACAACCAACGACTACCGGGATGCTTGGACGATTGGCTACGCGCCATACCTGGTAGTTGGCGTCTGGGCCGGCAACAACCACCAAGAACCGATGCAAAAACAAGCTGGCAGTATTTTAGCCGCTTTGCCGATTTGGAATGATTTTATGAAAAAAACTTTGTTAAATTATCCAAACGAGGTTTTTTCTAAACCCATAGCTAAGGAGTCCCCTCTTCCCAACAAAACCATGCTTAACGGCCAATATATATCCCCAGAAGGACAAATTCACGATATTCTTTACTATATCAACAAAAACGATTTGTTTTCCTTGTCCTTTTTTAATCCGGAAGCTGACCCTCAATTTAAAAATTGGGAAGCCCCGGTTCAATTGTGGATCGAGCAAAATGTTTTAAAAAAATAACAGTATTATTACTGGTTTTTAATTGGCATTAAAACATAAAACCAAGACTCGTCTTCGTTTGATCTAATAAGAGCTGGCTTGTTGGAACTGTTTAAGCCGAGAAAAATATTTTCTGATTTTATATTTTTTAATCCATCCAAAACAAATCGCCAATTAAAAACCGCCTCCATTGTCGCGCCGTTTATTTTTGCGGGTATTAAGTATTTATTTTCTCCAATAATTTGACTAAAAGAAAAAACCTCTATGCTTTTATTGCTTTCTTTTGTTATTATTTTTACCTCACTTAGTCTCTCCGCGAATATTCCGGCCAACTTAACCGCATTGATCAATTCTTCTTTGTTTATTATCACTTCGGTTTCGTAATTTTTTGGGATAATTTGCGTATATTCAGGAAATTCGCCATTTATTAATCTTGAAATTATTTCTGTTTTTTCTGTTTTAAAAAGTATTTGATTTTGATCTAGGAAGATTGTTGTTTTTTCTTCGTCGTTGTTTTGCAATTCTTTTATTACCTCTTGAACTGCTTTTGATGGGATTATTATTTTGAATGGTTTATTAAAATTTGTATTGAATTGATTATTGTTGATTGTTTTTTCTGATAATCTAAAGCTGTCGGTTGTTACTATTTTTAGTGAATTTATTTGAAAATCAAATAAAACGCCGTTTAATTCTGGTTTGTTTTCAGCGGCAGTTGAATTAATAACAGAAGCCAGGGCGTCTCTTAAAATAAAATTTTTAATTTCTAAATGATTTTGCGTATTGGTAATTTGGGGAATAATCGGAAACTCTTCTTTTTTGGTGCCGTTTATTTCTGCTTGATAATTATCGGTTTTTATTAGTAATTTATTATTAATAATTTCTAGGGTTATTCTTTCGGTTTGAATATTATTAATAATCGCTGAAAAAATATTTAAGGGAATTGTTAGTTCGCCGGTATTAATAATTTTTCCCGTTACAAAACTTGTTACTGCTAATTCCAGGTCGGTTGCTGATAATTTTATTTTATTATCTTGAGTTTCTATTAAAAAATTTTTAAGTATCGGCAAACTAGAATTAGCCACGCTGATTCTTTCCAAAGATTTAATTCCTTCTTTTAAATTATTTTTTAAAATAATTAGATTCATAGCAATTTTGTTTATACTATTATTACTATTACTATTATTAATATATTAATATAGTAGCAGTAGTAGGGGGTTGTTAATTTGTGGACAAACGCATTTTCCCTTTATTTAAATAGATTTTTTAATAGAAATTATTTAATTACCTGGGGAAAAGCAGTGGATTTATTTCTAAACACTTTCGTAAATATTTTCTTTAATTAATAAAATTTTTTGATTTAAATCGTGATTCTTGTTGATTTCCCTGGATATTTTTTCAAAAGAATGAATTGCTGTTGTGTGGTCCCTTTTCCCTATCTTATCCCCAATGTCAGGGTAAGACATCCTCAGGATATCCCGAAGCAAAAACACCGCAACTTGCCTTGGTTCAATAACTCTTTTTCTTCTTGAATGGTTGCTTATTTCTTCCGGAAGAATTTCAAAAAAAGCAGCAACCGCCTTAATTACTTGGTCAGAAGAAATTTTCTTAGTTGATTGCTGAAGAGTGTTATTAATGATTTCTTCTATCATTTTAGGCTGGAGCTCTATATTTTTAACTTCTTGGTAAAATATTATTTTATTTATAATACCCTCAACCTCTCTGATGTTTCTTTGGACTTTTGAGGCGATGATTGAGCATAAATTATCCGGCAACACTTTTTTCATCTCCTGAAGCTTTGTTTTTATGATTGCCATGCGCATTTCATAATCAGGATAAGTAATATCAGCCGCCATGCCTCCCTCAAAGCGCGATCGGAGCCTTTCGTGGAGCGTAGGAATGGCTGACGGCGGGCGATCCGAAGAAATAATTATTTGCTTATTGTTTTCATAAAGAACATTGAATGTGTGGAAAAATTCTTCTTCGCTTCGCTCCTTGCCGCCGATAAATTGAATATCGTCAATTATTAAAACATCAACATTACGGTAAATATTTTTTATATCATCCATTCTTTTATTACGGATCGCCGAAACTACTTCGTTGACAAATTTTTCTGAATGAACATATTTAACTCTCACTTTATTTTTATGAGTTTTTTTTATTTCGTTGCCGATGGCCTGGATAAGATGTGTTTTACCAAGCCCTGTTCCGCCGTAAATGAAAAAAGGATTATATTTTTTTCCGGGGTTTTTAATAATAGCCAATGACGCGGCATAGGCCAGTTCGTTTGACGAGCCGACGACAAAAGATTCTAAATTATATTTCGGATGAAGGCCGGACTCCGGATCTATTTTAAATTCCGGAAAAACCAACTGCTTTTCTGTTTCATTTTCTTGGATAGTTTTAAACAGATCAGCTTTTTCGTTAAGAATGGCATATTCTATTTTTTTTATCGAAGGGTCGTGAGACCTAAGAGATTCAAAAATAATTTTATGGTACTTATTGGCCACCCATTCTTTGGCAAAATTATTGGATAAGCCGATAGAAACGCATCCCTCATCTGTTTTTTTGAGCAAACGGCTGTTTTTCATCCAAGTAAGGAAATTAGGCCGCGATATTTGAATTTCTATTTCCGCTAAAGCGGTTTGCCAAAGCTGTTCAATGTCCATAAATAAAAATAATATTAAATATAAGCAAAATTAATAATTCTAATTGTTATCCTATTTCAGTTTCCTGATTTAAGAAATAGCAAAAAAACGATAAATGTGGATTACTTGTGGAAAACTATTATTAACCGCATTTCCTCTGGACAAACCAATCGCTTTTTTATTTTATTTTTCGTTATGCTATTATGTATATGCACTATAGCATGAATAATTCAAATTTTAATATTAAGGAAAAACTAAAGCAAATCTGGCAAGCCGGAAAAGAAAGAGAAGCCCAAAAACTTGCCAAAAATTTAAACCAAAACTATCTTGATTTGACAACTGCTTCAATAAACATTGAGGCTCTAGCTCTGATTCCCGAAGAAAATGCCAAAAAAGCCAAGGCTTTGGCGGTTAGTTTAAAAAATAATAATCTTGCCGTGGCGGTTGTTGATTTAAGCCTGACCGAAACTAAGGAAGAGATTAAAAATTTGGAAGCCAAAGGATTCAAGCTGAAGATTTTTATAGTTTCTTTAAAAAGTTTTGACTACGGATTTGGTTTTTATAAGTTTATTTCCGAAAAAAAAAATCAAATTACCGGAAAAGTAGGGCTGGAAAAAGAAAAATTTTCGGAAATCAGAAAAAAAATTAATTCACTGAAAGATTTTACCGAATTACTTTCTTCGGCATATGAAGAAAAAGGTGATGTCGCCGAAATTTTGGAAATAATTTTTGCCGGCGCTTTAATTAATCGAGCTTCCGATATTCACCTTGAGTCTGAAGAAAAAAGCGTCAATTTGAAAATTAGAGTTGACGGTTTGATGCGCAAAGTTTTTTCCGGAATAGAAAAAGAATTTTATGAACACCTGCTTTCCAGAATTAAACTGCTTTCCGGTTTAAAGATTAATATTCACGACGAGCCGCAAGACGGCCGGTTTACCATCGAATTTCCCGAAAAAAAAATTGAAACAAGAATAGCGATTGCGCCGTCAGAATTTGGAGAAGTGATTGTCATGCGCTTGCTTGATCCCGACAGCATTAATATTTCTTTAATTAGTTTAGGATTAAGAACAGACGATTTAAAAATTATAGAAAACGAGCTTAAAAAACCCAACGGTCTTATTTTAAATACCGGACCGACCGGTTCCGGAAAAACCACCACTCTTTATGCTTTTTTAAGCCACAAAAAAAATCCCGAAATTAAGCTAATCACCATAGAAGACCCGATAGAATATCACATGGAAGGCATTGAACAAACCCAGGTTGATGCAGAAAGCGGTTATACTTTTGCCACTGGGCTAAGGTCTTTAATGAGGCAAGATCCGGACGTTATTTTAGTTGGAGAAATAAGAGACAAAGAAACCGCTGAAATAGGTATTCAAGCGGCTTTAACGGGCCACCTGGTGTTTTCCACGATTCACGCCAACGCTTCAAGCGGCGCTATCCCCCGCTTGCTTGATTTGGGCGTAAAAGCAACAAGCATCGGCCCGGCTTTAAATTTAATTATCGGACAAAGGCTGGTTCGCCGGCTTTGTCCTGATTGTAAAAAAACCAAATCAATTGAGCCTGACTTAGAAAGCAAAATCCGCTCTTTTTTAAAAAAACTGCCTTCTCGAGCAAGCGCGGAACAATATAATGATATTAAAATCTATGAGGCTGTGGGCTGTGATAAGTGCGGCAATTTTGGATATAAAGGAAGAATCGCTATTTATGAGCTTTTAATAGTTGATAACTCTTTAGAAGAATTAATTGCGCAAGAAGCTGGCGAGCCTAGAATACAAGAGCTCGCCTCAAAACAAGGCATGACAACAATGCAGCAGGATGGTATATTAAAAACGATTTCAGGCATTACCACTTTTGATGAGGTTGAAAATGTTACCGGGCCGCTCGAGTGGCAGTAAATTTATAAAAAAGAAAATAAAAACCGCCTAACTCTGTGGGCGTTATGAAACTCTTAATTGCAAAGAGGTTGAGAATTCCTTCGAGGAGAGGTCCAGCCAAGACCAGACCATCCAAAGTCTAAAAGAAATTCCTTTTGGTTTGCCCACAGGGTTAGGCAGTCTTTAATGTATAATAGCACGCTTATTATAAAATGTCAATACCCCTAAAGTATATAAAGTATATTTTAGGCAAACGAATTTCCAATATAGCAAAATGAAAAAAACTGTCAATAGGACTCAAGACGATAAATATATTGACTCGCTTCTGCGGCCTAATTCTTGGCAAGAGTATATTGGCCAGGAAAAAATAAAAAAAAGTTTAAAAATAATTTTAGGCGCCGCAAAAAAAAGAAAAGAATCAAGCGACCACTTATTATTTTACGGCCAGCCCGGTTTGGGAAAAACAACCTTGGCGGTTTTGGTGGCTAAAGAAATGGGCGCTAATTTAAAAACCGTTTCCGGTCCGAACATCGAAAAAACCGGAGACTTAGCCGCCTTGCTCTCAAATTTAGAAACCCGGGATATTTTATTTATTGATGAAGCTCATCGGTTAAGGCCGGAAATCGAAGAAATTCTTTACCCGGCAATGGAATCAAGAAAAATTTATTTAACTATTGGCAAAGGCCCGTCAAGCCGGATAGTCGCCTTAGACCTCCCTCCTTTTACTTTAATTGCCGCTACCACGAGAATTAATTTGCTTTCCTCCCCTTTGCGCTCTAGATTCGGGGCGACCTTTAAGTTTGATTATTACGGCAACGAAGATATTGAAAAAATTATTTTACATTCTGCCGAGGTGCTGGGTATAAATATTTTAGAAAGCGCAGTTGCCATGATTGCTAAAGCTTCTCGTTTTACGCCAAGGACAGCTAACCGGCTTCTCAAGCGCAGTCGAGATGTCGCTGAAATTAAAAATAATGATTTGATAGACCAAGAAATAGTTAAAGAAACTTTTCATATGCTGGAAATCGATGAAATGGGGCTGGAATGGCATGACCGTCGCTTATTGGAGGTTATCATTAAAAAATTTAAAGGCGGCCCGGTTGGCGTTGGAGCTCTTTCCGCTATTTTAGGAGAGGAAAAAGGCGTAATAGAAGAGGTTTATGAGCCTTATTTATTAAAAACCGGCCTTATCCAAAGAACTCCGCATGGCCGGAAAGCAAGCCTAGAAGCTTATAAATGGCTGGGCGAATTAAAGCAGACAAAATTAATCCATTAAAAAATTAGAAATAAAAAGCGCCCGCCCGGCGTTTTTTAATAAACCGCAATAATCCCAAAAATTTAAATCAAGCAATAATTTTTCAATGATTTTTAACATTTAATAATCCTGCATGCACAAAACAAATTCTTTTAAGCAAACTCAAAAATTAGCCAAAACGATGGCAAAAAAAATTTCAACGGCAAAAATAAAGCGAAAAAACGCCTTAGTATTTGCTTTTGAAGGCGATTTAGGAAGCGGCAAAACGACTTTTGCTCAAGGATTTTTAAAAGGTTTGGGTTTGAAAAAGAAAGTCATTAGCCCGACTTTTGTCATCATTAAAAATTATAAAATTAAAAAATCGGGAAGCTTTAGCAATATTTACCACATTGACCTTTATCGCATAAAGAAAGCGAAAGAAGCTTTAGATTTAGGATTAAAGCAAATTTTAAAAAATCCGAAAAACATAATTTTAATAGAGTGGCCGCAAATTATAAAGCGATATTTGCCAAAAAACGCAATTCGTATAAAATTTAATCATGGAGAAAAAGAAAATAAAAGAATAATCGTTTTCAATAAAATCGACTTTCACCGGCTTTAAAAAAATAATTTAATTATTATGAAACTAACTTTTTGCGGCGGCGCCAAAACAGTAACCGGCGCCAATTATTTATTAGAAGAGGATAAAACAAAAATTTTGATTGATTGCGGCCTTTTTCAAGGTTCTAATTTTTGTGAAAAATCCAATTTTGACGAATTTTTATATGACCCGAAAAGCATTGATGCCGTGCTCGTTACGCACGCTCATGTCGACCATACCGGAAGGCTTCCGCGTCTTTATAAATCAGGCTTTCGGGGCAAGATTTATTCTACGCCTCCGACTAAAGAATTCGGCAAGTATTTATTGCTTGATTCCGAGCATATTTTAGCCAAAGAAAATGAAGGCAAAAATATTCCGCCTTTTTATACTATTGACGATATTAACGGCACTATGGAGCTTTGGGAGGGGAAAAAATACCACCAAAAATTTAAAATAAAAAATTTTGAAATAGAATTTTTTGACGCCGGCCATATTTTAGGCTCAGCTTTTATTTTAATTTCAGGGAAAAACGGCAAAAAAATAATTTTTTCCGGCGATCTGGGCAATAAAGCTACGCCTTTGGTAAAAGACACGGAGAATATCGCCAAAGCTGATTATGTTGTGATGGAATCAACTTACGGCAACCGGCTTCATGAAGATTTGGAAATTCGCAAAAATATTTTAGAAGATTTAATAGAAGATACGGTAAAAACTAAAGGCACTTTGCTTATCCCCGCTTTTGCCATGGAGCGGACTCAAGACCTGCTCTATGAATTAAATGATTTGGTGGAGAACGGCCGCATTCCCAAGCTTCCGGTTTTTATTGACAGTCCCTTGGCGATAAGGCTTACGGAGATTTATAAGAGACACGCCAAAGACAAAGATTATTTTGACGAAGAAACTTTGTCCTTAATGCGCCAAGGCGATTCTGTTTTTGATTTTCCCGGATTGAAATTTACTTTAACTGTTGAACAATCAAAGGAAATTAATGATATTAAGCCTCCCAAAATAATTATTGCCGGCTCGGGCATGTCTCAAGGCGGCCGGATTCTTCATCACGAGATGCGTTATTTGCCAGATAAGAAAAGCGCTATTTTATTTATTGGCTATCAAGCAAAAGATTCGCTTGGCCGGAAGATTTTAGATGGTCAAAAAAGCGTAAGAATTTTCGGCGAAGAAGTGGCGGTTAATTGCAAAGTGAAAAACATTTCCGGATATTCTGCGCACGCCGACCAAGCAAAATTATTGAGCTGGGTTGAGCCGGCTCATCACCAACTAAAAAAGATTTTTCTGGTTCAAGGCGAAGAGGATCAATCAGCTTCTCTAGCTCAGAAAATTGAGGATAATTTGGCTATAGAAACCGCGATTCCTTCTTTAGGCGAAGAAGTTTTGCTATAATAATTTTATGAACAACAATATGTGCCACATAGTTTATAAGTATAAAATTTGCGTTTCCGGCGCAGCGGAAACCGGCCATTGCGGGCCTGACGCTTTTAGCGCGGCCGAAGAATTAGGCCGGGAAATCGTAAAGCATGATTCCGTGCTTGTGACCGGCGCTACAACCGGCTTTCCTTTTTGGGCGGCTAAAGGCGCTAAAGACGCCGGAGGTATTGTGGTCGGGTTTTCTCCGGCTGCTACCGAGCGCGAGCATATTCAGGATTTTCAACTGCCTCTTGATTACCATGACCTTATAGTTTATACGGGCTTTAATTATTCCGGCCGAAACTTGATTTTAGTAAGAGCGGCTGACGCGGTGATTTTCGGTTGCGGACGCATGGGCACTCTGAATGAATTTACTATAACTTTTGAAGATAAAAAACCTATTGGCATTTTACAAGGCAAATGGGAAACTGATGAAATGTTTCAAACTTTGATTGAAAAATCCCATCGCGCCGAAGAGATGAAGGGCAAAATAGTTTATGACACTGACCCCAAAGCGCTTTTAGATAAATTAGTTGAGGTGATAAAAAAAGATAAAGAAAGCAATCAACATCACGCAAAGTAATTTTTTAGCGCGTTTTAGTTTAATTTAATGTACAAAAATTTCATTCTGCCAATCGGTTTGCTGGCTGGTACAATTATCGGGGCGGGAATATTCGCCTTGCCTTATGCATTTAATCAATCCGGTCTTCTGCTTGGATTTTTTTATTTAATTTTTTTGACCATTGTTATGATTTTGATGCATTTAATGTACGCTGACATTATTGCCAGGACGCCTAAAAATCACCGCTTTGCCGGTTACGCAAAAACTTACCTCGGGAATGCAGGTTTTTATTTCGGAATTTTAATGACAATCATTGGAGCGATTTTTTCCTTGGTTGCCTATCTGGTGCTTTCAGTGAGTTTTATAAATTTAATCACACCTGATGCTTTAGACAATTATAGAGTTTTAATCTTCTGGTTTTTAGGTTCAATCACTTTTTTTCTCAATATCAGCAAAATAAGCGCTTTCGAATTGTTTACCGAAATGCCTCTTTTTTTGGTTATTTTACTGATGTTATTTTGGGGCTTAACTGATTTTAATATAACAACTCAGTCTATTTTTGGAGAATCAGGTAAAATTTTTTTCCCTTTTGGCATAATTTTGTTTTCTTTGGCTGGTCGGGTGGCCATTCCCGCGGTCTTGGGATATTTCCGAAATAACGGCCAATCCGCGGCTCTGGCAAAAAAACCTATTATTTTAGGCACGATTTTACCGGCAATTATTTATGCTTTGTTTATTGTGGCAGCTTTGTCTCTTGTTGATGATATTTCTCCGGATGTTGTTTCTAGTTTGAAGGGAATTTTTCCGACTTGGGCGTTATTTGCTTTGGTGTTGGCGGGCGCATTTTCTTTATGGAGTACTTATATTGTTGTTGGCCGCGATGTAAAAAAAAGCTTGGAGCACGACTTGAATATAAATAGTTTCTTGTCAACGCTGATAGTTTCAATTTCTGCGCTGCTGCTTTATTTCGCCGGATTTAATAATTTTATAAGTTTAATTGAGTTAGTGGGCGGAGTTTTTATAGGCTTAGAAGGGATTTTTATAATTTTAATGTGGAAAAAAGCCTCAAAAATTGAAAGCTCGGAGCATATTTTAACAAAAATCCATCCGATAATAATTTATTTAATGGCTCTTGTTTTTGCCTCGGGGATTATCTATGCTGTGATATATTAAATGATATATTAATATCTATGGAAAAGAGAAAACAATACGACAATAAAATAATTTTACCCAGAAGGGAAGAGCATGAATTGCCCAAAGGCAAAGCCGGGCTTGTTTTGTGCCGAGATTGCGGCGCTTCTTATTATAAAAAATATTGGCATCATAATTTGAGAAACTATAAAAATCCCAAAGAAGACGCCTTGGTCAGATTTTCTGTTTGCCCAGCTTGCAAAATGATTGAAAATCGGCAGTTTGAAGGAAAAATTGTTGTGGAAAATATACCAGCAAAAATTTTGAGCGACCTAACAAATTTAGCAGAAAATTTTTGCCGCAAAGCTTATTTAAGCGACCCCTTAGACCGGCTTATTAAAATAAAAAAAATCAAAGAAGGAGTTTTGGAAATTACGACAACTGAAAATCAGCTTGCCGTAAGACTGGCAAAAAAAATAAAAGAAACTTTTAAAAAAGATAAAAACGAGATATCTTATTCTCCCAGGCCCAGCGATGTAGTTTATGTAAAAATATCATTCAAGCTGTAATTTCTTTTGGCTTGTTATTTGCGCCTATAGTTCAACGGACAGAGCGCAGGCTTCCGAAGCCTGAGGTCGAGGTTCGATTCCTCGTAGGCGCACTATTCATAGTAAACTGCGATAATATACGACCATGTATTATTATTTAATTCTTTATTTCTTAGCTGGTATTCTTCAGGATTTTCTACTCACTCTTAATTGGCGTTTTATTGCGAAAGAAAAAGCAATTCCTGCTGCCGTTTTTTCAGTTATAGTGACCGTTGTCTCAATGTTGGTGTTATATAACATTATTACCCAACTTGATAAAGAAAGAAGCATTATTGCAATTATAATTTATGCGCTAGGCATAGGCGTGGGTACGATTTTGGGAATGAAAATGAAAATCAGCTCAAAAAATTAAAGAGTCGTATTAGCGGATTCCTAAAATTTTAAGGTTTTAATAATTTAGTTAGAAGACGTTCTTAAAAAGAAGAAAAATCTTCAGTTAAAATTGGTTTATTTGGAAAATTTTATGATGAGCCGATTTCTAATCAGTAATAGTGCGGATTTTCGAAAAATCGCCTGCCTGCCGGCAGGCAGGGCTCATTGCCAAACAGGTGGCTGAGCCGATTTTTTTATGCTAAAATTATTCAAATAAATTATCTAAGCTATGGAATCATTAAAAAATTTTCCAACTCAATTTGAATTTGAGCCAAAGATTGAAAATTACAATAATTTAAAACATGCTGAAAAAATTATTGTAATTGGTATGGGCGGGTCTCATTTGGCTGCCGGGCTCTTACAGTCAGCCTTGCCGGAACTTGATTTAATAATTCATAAAAATTACGGCCTGCCGAAACTGTCTCAAGAAATTTTAGCTAAAAGTTTGATTATCGCCAGCTCTTACTCCGGCAATACTGAAGAAGTTATCGATGCTTTTAAAGATGCTTTAGGCAAAAAATTAAATTTAGCGGTAATTTCAGTCGGCGGAGAACTTTTGAATTTAGCCAAAGAAAACAATATCCCCTATGTTCAAATGCCTGATACCGGCATTCAGCCCAGAATGGCTTTAGGGTTGAACTTGATGGCTCTGGCAAAGCTTATTAACCGAGATGATTTAATTAATGAATTTAAAGATTTAAAAGATTATTTAAATGGCCTTTCCGTGGACGAGATGAATGAAAAAGGCAAAGAATTAGCGGAAAAAATAAAGAACAAGATTCCTGTTATTTATTCTTCTGCGGAAAATTCCGCTTTGTCTTGCAACTGGAAAATAAAATTTAATGAATCAGCGAAGATTCCGGCTTTTTATAATGTTTTTTCCGAACTTAATCACAATGAAATGGCTGGCTTTAGCAGGACGCAAAAAACCAGCAGTCTTTCCGATGGTTTTTGCTTTATTTTCTTAAAAGATCCAAGCGACCACCCAAGAATCATAAAAAGAATGGCAGTTTGCCAAAAGCTTTTTGAGAGTTATGGCTTTGAAGTTGAGCTAATCGAGCTTAAAGGCGAGTCTTTTTGGCAAAAAGCGTTTTCTAATTTATTATTGGCTGATTGGACAGTTTATAATTTAGCTGATATTTATGATGTTGAATTTGAGCGCGTGCCAATCGTGGAAGAATTTAAAAAATTAATAAACGAATAAAATAAATCAAAAAACCCCCGCATTCGGGGGTTTTTGATATCTAAGCTAAAAGTCCTTATTCTGTGTGTTCTCTTAGCCGATTAATAAGAGAAGCGGCGTAATCTTTGCCGCCAAGGCCAATGGCGATGCCGCCGCCTAGTGCAATCATTGCGACAATGCCGGTAATGATTGTATTAAGCAAAACCGGAGCAATGCCAAGCTGCATTAAAGCTGCAACAAAGCCGAAAATGATGGTTAGCCACCAGACTAAAGTCCCCAAGAATTTTGAGGCATGAAGCCGGGCACTCATTACAGAAGCTCTGATGAGCGATCTTAGGAAATTTGCCACTACTATCGTGGCCAATAATATCAAAGCCGCGATAATAACATTGGGAGCGTAGCTTACGACTTCGCGCAAAAATTGCGAAAGTCCAAAGAGTCCCAAAACATCAGAAATAGCCAAAATAATTACGATTATAAAAAACCAGTAAACCAAGGCTCCGACAAATCTTCCGGAATTGACTTGGAGACCAGCTCTTTCAATATAAGAGGCTAATCCTGATCGGCGGATAAGATTATCAATTTTAACCATACTGATAATTCTTTCCACTAATGACCCTAAGCCCGCAGCGATGATTAATCCAACGATTAGAATAACCAAAGAGCCTATTAAAGCCGGGATAAAATTAATTATTCCGCCCCAGACATTAAGAAGCGAACCCATAGTAGCATCCACTAATTGATTCAACATGTTGAAATATTTTGTTTATAATCGACCTTTTAAATGTGATTTGATTATATTATAATATAAATAAGTTATCAAGCCAATAGTTCTTGTGGATAAGTATGACCTTAATTTATCGGATAATCTTCTTCTTTTTTTTAAACGTAATAGCGCTTTGGACCGCAGCTTATTTTGTCAAAGATTTTGAAATTTCCTCTGATTTTTTGAATTTTGCCACAGCCGCGGCTATTTTCGCGCTTATTAATATTTTTATCAAACCGGTTCTTAAGCTTGTTTTAGGCCCGATAATTATCATTACCTTCGGTTTGGGTATAATTTTGGTAAATGCTTTAGCGCTTTATATTCTTGACATTTTTTCCAGTGGCATTAATATTAAAGGATTATTGCCCTTGATTTATGCCACGCTTATTATAGGCGCGATAAACGTGCTTATAAGTTTTTCCGCTAAGCGACTTTATAAGAACAACGATTGATTATTTTTGATTCAATCAATTTTAAGTTCAGCGAGTCGTTAGCTTAACAATATGCTTATATCAATTATTCAAATTATTGTTTCCGTTATTTTAATCATTTTGATTCTTCTTCAGGAAAGATCTTCCGGATTGTCGGGAATTTTTGGCGGCAGTGAGGGGGGCGTTTATTCTGTTCGCCGGGGAATGGAAAAAATTATTTTCAGCGCAACTATTGTTTTAATAATTATCCTTATAATTTTATCTTTAATCAGCCTTTTTGGGGTTAAATAAATGATTTTCGGACTTATCAAACTTTTTAAGTCTTTCTCGCGGAAAGAAATTATTGTTTTTGTTGTACTTTTTTTGGCATTTTTAGTTTCTGCTTCCTTGTTGCTTGCAAAATTTATCAGCGTTAATACTAAAATTTTGGCGGTTAGCGGAGGAAAATACGCGGAAGGAGCGGTAGGGCAACCGGCTTTTGTTAATCCGGTTTTGGCTTCAACTGATGTTGACAGAGATTTAGTTGAGCTTATTTTTAGCGACCTGGAGCGCATGGCGGAAAATTATAAGTCAGATGAAACCGGGAAAATTTGGCGCTATCGGCTTAAAGAAAACCTGTTTTGGCACGATAATAGGCCGATTACCAGCGATGATATAATTTTCACTATTGAGGCGATTAAGAATCCCGATTCTTATTCCCCTCTTTTTATAAGCTGGCAGGGCGTTTCTGTTAATCGAATCAGCGAGCGCGAGATTGAGTTTAAATTGCCCGGATCTTATGTTTTTTTTAAAGATGCTTTGCGTGGCTTAAAGCCGATTCCTAAGCATATTTTTGCTGATATTCCAGCGGCTAATTTTCGGCTTTCCAATTATAATCTTGAGCCCATTGGAAGCGGGCCGTTTAAATTCGCCGGGTTTAAGAAAAAATCAGACGGCTATATTGTTTCTTATGATTTGGCTAAAAATGAAAATTATTTCGGAGACAAAGCTTACTTGGACGGATTTAGTTTTGTTTTTTATACCGATGAATCTAGCTTGGTAAAGGCTTTTAATATGGGCATTATTGACGGCTTGGGCAATGTCAGCAAAGAAAGTCTTGGCAAAATTAATTTTCCAAGCAAAATTTTTTCTTTCAGAATGCTTAAATACTATGCGATTTTTTTAAATCCTTATGCCCAGCAGGGTCTAAAGGATAAAAATGTGAAAATGGCCTTAAGTTTAGCGATAGATAAAAATAAAATCATCGAAAAATCTTTTGGTCGTTATGCAGTGCCTGTTGCCGGGCCGTTAGTTGATGGAGCTGATGGATTTTCTAGCCTTGTTTATCCGGAAGAGATTTTTTCTTTGGAAAAATCCGTTCAAGTTTTTGAAGCCTCTGGTTGGACTCTAGGCGAAGATAATATCAGGCAAAAGCAGTTTGGCAATGAGCTTGTCAGGTTGGATTTTAATTTGGTGGTGCCCAATAATCAGTTTCTGGTTGAAACCGCTAATTTGATAAAAGAAGACTGGTTTAAAGCGGGCGTAAAATTAAATCTTTCTATCCTCCCGCTTTCGAGCATCAACGGCGATATTATTAAAAACAGAGATTATCAAATGATTCTGTTTGGAAATATAATAGGAGAAAGCCCGGATTTATTTTCCTTTTGGCATTCTTCGGAAAGATTTTATCCGGGTTATAACTTGGCGCTTTATGAAAATAAGTCGGCGGATAATCTAATAGAATTAATAAGAAAAAATTTTAACGATGAGAAAAGATATTCCGATTTGGCAAGTTTGCAGTCGCTGATTATCGGCGACCAACCCGCGTTTTTTCTTTATTCCCCTAATTATGTTTATGTCAGCAAGAAAAAACTTGGCGGCTTGGAGGAATATGCCATTTCTCTGCCCAGCGATCGGTTTAAGAACGCTGAAAAATTGTTTGTGAAAACAGCAAGAGCGCTGAAATAATTTTTATTTGTAAATAATAATATTTGCCCCCGTGGCGGAACTGGCAGACGCGTACGCTTCAGGAGCGTATAGCCTATGGCTGTAGAGGTTCAAGTCCTCTCGGGGGCACCAAACTGGATATAGAGAAATACTTTTGGGCCAAGTATTTTACGCTGGCAAAAAAACATTAAATTAAAAAATAAAATATAATAAAAAAAACGAAACATTGATTTTGCGAGAACGACAAAATTAATCTGTCATCCTCGTAATCAATTAATGATTTCGCATTATTAAATGATTAAGCAAAAAATAATTAAACCGATTCGTAAAGCTGTCACAGTACCAGTAAAAGAAAATGAAGCAGTGCGTTTTGTCGCTTTGGGCGGATTGGAAGAAATCGGCCGCAATATGATGTTTTTCGAGCATAAAGATGAGATTGTTATTATTGATGCCGGCTTGCAATTTCCTGAAGAAACTACTCCGGGCATCGATTTTATTATCCCCAATGTTTCTTATTTGGAGGCAAAAAAGAAAAACATAAAAGCCTTGGTTATTACTCACGGGCATTACGATCACATTGGTGCCATTCCTTATATTATGGAAAAAATCGGCAACCCCACTATTTATACTACGGCTTTAAATAAAGCTATTATCAGCCGGCGTCAGGAAGAATTTACAAATGCGCCGAAGATTGATTTTGAATTGATAAAAGCCGGAGAAACCCGTCAATTATCGGAGCATTTCAAAGCGATATTTTTCGGCGTTGCTCATACTATTCCCGACAGCATCGGCGTTATTCTGGATACGCCCGCCGGAAATATGGTTTATCCCGGAGATTTTAGGCTTGATTATGATATTGATGGAAAGCCGAAAGATATGGAAGTTTGGAAATTCATAAGCGAACATAAAATTCACTCGTTATTTTTAGATTCCACTGGAGCGGATAAAGAAGGTTATTCTATTTCGGAAAGAGTTGTGGAGGCGGAAATCGAAAAAATTTTCAAAAAATCAGACGGCCGCATTATCATCGGAACATTTGCTTCGTTGCTGGAACGATTGGCGGAAATTATAAAAATCTCGGAACGCCACAACCGGAAAGTATTTATCAGCGGTTTTTCAATGAAAGCCAATATTCAAATCGCCCAAAGTCTGGGCTATATGAAAATTAAAAAAGAAACAATTATTCCTTTGGAGGAGATTAATAAATATCGGGACGATAAAATCGTGGTGTTATGCACCGGCGCTCAAGGAGAGCCAAATGCAAGCTTAATGCGCATTGCCAATGGCGAACACAAGCAAATTCAAATTAAAAAAGGCGACACCATTATTCTGTCGTCTTCAATTGTGCCCGGTAATGAGCGCAGTGTTCAGATTTTAATGGACGACATTTCCCGTCAAGGCGGCATTATTTATCATTCCAAAATGGTTGATATCCACTCCAGCGGCCATGCGCCTCAAGAAGAATTGAAAATAGTGATGAAAACAATAAAGCCAAGATTTTTTATTCCCGTGCACGGTTATTATTTCATGCGCTGGAGAAGTACTCAGCTCGCTCAAGAAACTTTAAAGCTTAAAGAAGAAGAAACTGTTTTGGTTGATAACGGCCAAGTTGTTTCTTTAACAAAAAATTCAGCTACTATTACCGAAGAAACAGTGCCGATTTATTATGTGATGGTTGATGGACTAGGAGTGGGCGATGTTGGCGAGGTGGTTTTAAGAGACCGAAGAGTATTGGCTCAAGAAGGCATGGTGGTGATTATTACCACATTAGACCGGAAAACCGGACGATTTTTGAAAAATCCGGATATTATTTCCCGCGGATTTATTTATCTTAAAGAAAATAAAGAATTAGTGGAAGAATTAAGAAAACGCATTCGCGGACTTATTAGCCGCGTTCCTTATCAGCAAATTGAAGCTGATTATCTTAAGGCGATGATGCGCGATCAATTAGGCCAATTTCTTTATACTAAGACCAAACGCCGGCCGATGATTTTGCCGGTAGTTATTGAAGTATAGTTCGTTAGCTTGATAGATCGTTAGCTTGGCAGCCTATTAAAATAAGTTAATTTATTTCCCCTCTCCTCTCTTCTTTTTATTCTCTTTTTGTTCGAAAATTTTAATCACGCCGTATTCGCCGTCATAGCCAGGACGGATTTTTACTCTGCCTTCTCTTACGCGTTTTATGCCTTCGGCAATACGGCCGTCAGTTGACGACTTAAGTTCGTTTTCATTTACGTTTAGTAGGATATTCAATTCATTATTAAAATTTTTAATGAGCTTATCGTATTCTTTCTTTACTGCTTTGGTTTTGACGCCCGCATCAAATACTTCGGCAATGATTTCATCAAGCTTAATGAGATTGTAATATGGGATACGATTGTTATGTTGGTGAAAATTAGTGCCGGAAGAAATTTTTATCTCCGGCCGGTCGGCTAATTGTTTTATGCGATTCATTACTCCGATAGTCAAAGGTTTGCCGCATACAGGGCAAAGACCGCCATGTTTTTTTGTTTCTTCCGGATTAAAAACAATTCCGCATGCGCGATGGCCGTCAAAATGGTATTTACCCTCCTCTGGAAAAAATTCTATAGTGGCGATGAATTTTTTAGGGTCTCGGGATTTGATTGCTTTGATTATTCCCGCATAAGAAAGTTCTGTATCAAAAATATTCGCTTCTCGGCCAATGCGTTCCAAGCTATGGGAATCGGAATTGGAGATAAAAGAGATATTGTCTAGCTTTGATAAGCGCCAGTTCATAGCCGGGTCGCTGGATAGCCCCGTTTCAATAGCAAAAATATTTTTTGAGTATTTTCCGAAACATTCCTTAATAGAATCAAAACCGCTCATTGAGCCGAAAACAGAAAACCATGGAGTCCATGCATGAGCCGGAATAATTACCGCCTCGGGATTAACGGTAAAAACAATTCTTGCCAATTTTTCGCTATCAAGCCCTAAAATCGGCCGGCCGTCGGATTTCAAATTGCCGATATAGGAAAGCTGAGCGTTGATTTTTTCTGCCGTTTCAATATCAGGCGCAAAAACCAAGTTATGAACTCTCCGCGTTTTTCCTGCTCTGGAATAAATGCCGGATATTTCCACGCTTAACAAAAATCTAGTATTGCTGAAAGTTCCTTTAATCGTTTCTTTCTTATATTGATTTTTTAATTTAAAAAGACCCGGTTCGGCTGGCTCAAGTTTTTCTTTTATTTCTCCTAGCCATTTTGGATGAGTAAAGTCCCCTGTTCCCATCACAAGAATTCCCTTGTCGTCAGCCCAAGCGTCAAGACTTTCTAAATTCATTGATTTGCTGGTGGCGCGGGAGTATTTGGAATGGATATGAAGGTCCGCGATAAATTTCATTTTTAAATTTTATCACAAAAAACGTTAAAGAGCGTTAAAAGGCTAAAAGGCAAAGGCACCGAGCCATTTTTTGATTCTCTGATTATAGGTTTTGCTCGAACAAGTTAGTTCTGGTGCCGAGGGCGGGACTTGAACCCGCATGCCTTACGGCGCTAGCTCCTAAAGCTAGTGCGCCCCGCACTAAATTTTTAAACTTTGCTTACTTGTGCCGGAGGAGAGATTTGAACTCTCACGAGCTTACGCTCACAGCGCCCTAAACGCTGCGTGTCTGCCATTTCACCACTCCGGCAAAATTAGTGCGGGGTAAATCTGCCAGCCTGCCCCGTATACAGCTTTGCTGTTCTGCGGGGTTTCGCCACCTCGGCTTTATTGACTTCAGTATAAATAGATGTTTTGTTTAATCAAGCACCTTAACTTTAACAAAAATGGAGAGCCTAAGATGGAAGAGATAAAAGAGACGAAAGGAGGAATTGAGGTCAGAGAAACGGCAAGATCGCTTAAAAATAAATTTATAGCCCTTGTTCAGAAATATTGTCCCAATTTTCAAGTAGACGACGGCATAGAAAACCTCGCTTTTTTTAAAAAAGAAAGTTTATTTTCAAAAATTTTTATCGGCAAAGAAAAATCAGTTATGTATGTGTTTCGTTTGGACGGAAATATTGGAGGTTTGGATCTTTTCGAAGCCGGAGAATGGTCGGATATAAAAATTGTGGCTGAAGAGGAAAAATATCTTGTTGGTGTTATAAAGATTGCCGGTGAGTATGGAAAAATCAGCGGGAAAAGAGTGGTTATTGATAGAAGTTTTTAATTTTCGGAAATTTATTTAAATATGCCAGGCATTGCTTGGCATATTTTATTTATTGACTTTTGCAAAGAAGTATGGTATATTTAAAACTTAAATAAGCTCTTTAACACTAAGTCAATAAGGAAGAAATGATATAAAAACAACTTAAAGGAGGATGTTTATGAATGGCGAGAAAATAAAGAGTTTTGGCAAAGTTTTTTGGGGACCAGTGGTGATTGTTTGCGGAGTTTCTTTTTTTCTTGATCTTGTTTGGTTATCAAGATACTCAATGTCAGGAGAAGCGTTTGGTTTAGATATAAAGTGGAACTGGGGTTTGGCCGCGTTTCTTGCTCAATTGTTTTATCTTATAGCCAGTCTTCGGATGGTTGGACCTACGGAACTCGGGGCAAGGCTTTTTTTCGGAAAGCCTTTAAGCGAAATTTCATCTGGCTTGGTTTTTATTCCATTCGGGATTTGTGAGCTTAAGACAGAAACTCGGCTTACAATTCAGGATGAAATTCCTGGTCCGCCCGAGCGCATCTGGAGAGAAAAGAAAGGGGAAGAAGGAGGAGAAGTTCCTTTAGGATATGTCCCTCCCATTAGGATTCCCTTCGGGTTTCCAAGAAGCGCAAAAGATCTCAAGGATTTAAGCATCAAGACTCCGGGGGGAGATGGGAAGCATTTAGATGCTCCGCCTGAAAATGATGCGCTCAATATCAGAATTACAGCTGAAGTTGTTCCGGTAATACGTTGGCGAATTTCGGACTATCTTAAATTTTTAACCACAATCGGAAGCAGAGAAGAGGCGCGCAGGCAATTAGAAGACTGCGCTGTCGGCTCTCTTATAAGAGAATTTGCTAAGATTGCGCCTGCAGTTGCCTTGGCGAATCTCGGGACATACAGCTTTAATCTAGGAAAAGAAATAGAAGAACGGATTAAAGGATGGGGCATCGAGTTGGTGAGCTCTCAGATCAAAATGATTCAGTTTCATCGCGACTTGAATGAAGCCATAAGTAAGGTGTCGCAGGCAAAACTTGAAGCCGAAGCTCTTATTGCTTCGGCTGAAGCAAGAAAAAAAGAAGAACATCTTTTAGGTGAAGGAAAAGGAGCTGCGGAAAAAGCTGTACTTGACGGAAGAACGGAAGGTTTAAGAAATATGATAAAAGCGCTTGAAGTGCCGGCGCAGGTTATAATCGGCGCAGAAACAGCCAGGAAGATTACAGAAAATCCGGGTCAGAAAACAATAGTTGCCGGATCAGCTGGATTTGCTGATCTTATGGCAATAGGTTCTGTTTTAGGAGAGTCTCTCAAGGGAGAATCTCCAAAAAAAGAGTCTCTTAAGAAAGATTTTAAGAAAGAAGAGAATAAAAAGGAGGAGAAAAAATGAGATTGGAGATGATTGTCTTCTTTGGTGCATTAGCGGCGATGATTTTTTATATGCTTCGCCGTCAAAGAATCAGAACTAAAGAAGCTAAAACAAATGGGCAGATAGGACCTGAAAAGCCAGCTAAGGATGTTGTTAAAAAAGAAAAGAAAAAAAGCAGCATTTTTGGCACGGTGATAGTTCTTCTGATACTCGTACCTATCGGTTATTTGGGGTATGAGAAGTTAAGAGAAACTCAGCCGAGAACGCAGGCGATGGAATACGCGCTTTGCGCCGGAGGCGTTTATGACTTTGCCAATAACAAAATTCCTGGTAAAGTGCGAGTTGTTTTTAGGAATGATTGCTGGACTCAAGTAACTCTTCCTGCCACGGTAAGAGCCAGGACCGATTTCGACACAGATGCCGAGCTTGTTTTCATCGACGGAGCGCGGTATGTCGACGGTCCGGGCCGTCAGATATGGTACGGGAAATTCAGTCGCGAACTTTTTAAAGTTCGCGGAATAACTTCAAATGGGATTTTAAAAATCTCGTTTGAAGTAAGGTAGTAAGAAAAAAAGAAAGGAGAGTGATAAAAATCAAAAGCCCCCGCATTTTATTGCGAGGGCTTTTTTATTTAACTGTAAAAACTAAAAACTAATTTATCCTAAGAAGTTTGCCACAATTCTGTCTAAGGCAAATGCCAGAAGCGCAACAACTATTGCTATTGCGGCGTAAATAATTTGGTTTTTTGCATTGCCGACTTTTTCCGGATCGCCTCCGGATGTCAAATAAGTGAATGCCGCAAAAAGAATAAAGAACGCGGCAACCACAAAGAAAAGCGTATAAACCCAGCCTAAAATTCTCGTTACCACCGCATATAATCCCTGAATGTCGCTTATATTAGAAGGATTCGGCGCTCCGCCTCCGGGAAGAGGTGGTATTGTCAAAGCTAATGATGAGCTTGCGAATATCGATAAGCCGATAAGGACAGTTAATAAAATTAGGGAAATTTTCATTGAAATTTTTATAACTTTTATAATTACGAGCCTGATATGTTCTCGACCTTTTTAATCTATAAATTATAGCATCATTGCAGGAATTTACTAATAATTACGTCAAAACTGAACGCTAATAAAGCTACTATAATGGCAATCACCGCATAAAGAATCCGCTTATTGGATTCTGTGATTTTTGTCGGGTCGCCTTGGGCGGTTAAATAAGAGAAAGCGGCTATAATAATAAAAAAAGCCGCAACAATGAAAAATAGCGTATAAGCCCAACCGAGAATTTTTTCAAAAATGCGGAATATGTCATTAAAACTTTTTATCGGCGAATCAGAAGGCGCGCCAGCCGCATTGATAAAAAAGATAGGGATAAAAATCAATAAGGCAGATAGCGAGAGTTTTTTAAAATATTTCTTGGATAATATTGTCATAAAAAGTTTAAATTAATTTTGCTCCTAAGGCTTCTTGAATAATGTAAATTACGCCCCACGAACAGATGATAACGGCATAACCTATTGCGGCCCACATAATTGTCTTCCTTCCGCTTATTACTTGATCCGGCTTGTCGCCGGCGGTAAGTATCAAAAATCCGCCGTAAAGCACCATTAAAGCGACAATTGGGGCGCCGAGCTTGATTAAATAGCCGATAATTCTTTGAACTAATTGAAGAAAAGTTTGGTCTTGCAAAGGATCTCTTAATCCTCCTGTTTCAAGAACTCCGGCAGCCAAAGCTGTTTGAAGCGAAAAGAAATAAGCAGAAACAAAAAACGATAAAATGTATTTTTTTGAGAAATTACCCATTTATTTTATTATTTGATAATTGATATTTAAAGTCAATCCCGCGCGATTTATGATTTTGTGGCACAGATATTTAACAGTGGATTGCCGTTCTTATTTCCAATGGATTAAACGGCTGGCCGGTTAAAAGCATAAGCAATTCTTTGATTATCAGCCAGGCGGCTAGCGCTATTAAGAGCCCGATTACCGCGGCTTTAATAACATCTCCCCCTCTTTTGAGTTCGCTGGCAGAGTCTCGGCTTATCATAATTACAAAACCGCCGTAAATTATGAAAATAACTGTTAAAGGAATAGCAACGCTATAAAGCGCAAAATTTATAATATTTTCTCCGAGAGTCAGTAAATCGCAAAACTTGCAACTTGCTCCTTCGCAAGGAATAAGCCCGGCGGCGCTTGCCATAAAAGGAGAATTTAAAATCGTAAACAAAAAAATAACAGCATAAAAAGCAAAAATTTTAAATTTTAAATAATTTTGACTTTTCATTTTTATTTTAGCGAATTTATTTTACTTTCCGCTTCTTCGAGCGCTTTTTGAGGCGATAATCGGCCGGCTAAAACCGCTTCAATCGCATCAGAAAAAATTTTTCTTGATTCATTGGCATCCGGCTGGGGCCAGGATTCTGCGGTTAAGGCTTGAGCGGCAAAAATTCCCAAATTATCATCAGCTTGGTATTTTGTGATTAGAGACCTCAAAGCCGGAGGCCGTTTGCTGGCTTCTAAATATTTTTCAGCGATCTCGGGATTGCCAAAGCTTGAGACAATAAAATTCCATGCCCAAGCATTATTTTTGCTTTGCTTGGAAACTGCCAATCCCCAATAATCAGGATAATTTTTTTTATCAGTAGCTTCAATATTTTCCATTTGCAGCATTGGCGCAATTGCAATGTTTAAAAAGGGATTTTTTGATTTAATTATTGAAATAGCCGAGCTGTAATCAAAGATTGCGGCTGTTTGGCCTTGACTGAAGCTATCCAAAGAATTTCGCAGATTATCGCTCCATGTGTAATAAATATTTTGCGGATTGCTAAAACTCAAATAAAAATTGAAAGCTTCCAGTCCTTCGTCGTGGCTGAAAATAGGTTTGTCTCGCTCGTCGATTATACTTGATCCGAATTGCATCATTATCAAATTTAATAAGTCCGAAGCATTGGCAATGCTTTTTCCCGAGCCGCCGATAGCTGCCGCTGATTTGATAATTCTGTTACTAGGGTCAACTTCTGTTAATCGCGGAATAATATATTTAAATTGAGTCCAATTATTTGGAGCAATTGCTATGCCTTTGGCATCGAAAATGCCTTTATTGTAAATAAAAGCCAAAGTGTCGATATAAATTGGTAAAGCGTAAATTTTTTCTGATTCTTCAGGCGTTTGTTTAAGGACAAAATCCTGTTTTACGACACTCGGAAAACTTTCGCTGAAACTTTTTAAAGTTAATTGTTCGGAATTTATCGGAGAAATAATTTCCGAGTATTTCGGCAGCCAGCTGTTATGAATCATGAAAATATCCGGTCCTTTTCCGCCGGCTAGCGAAGAAATAAGCTGGCTCTCATAATTCTTTTCGCTTAATTGGAGATAATTTATCTGTACGCTCTGATAAATTTGATTATAGGCTTCAATTAAAGGGCGCATATTGTTTTCTTCCTCAATGCCCCAGATGTTTATTGTCACTCCTTCTCCGCTTCCGTTATTTGACGACCTTAATCCCGGAATAACGCCGATAATTACCAAAATAAAAAATAAAATAATTCCGCCGGCAGCGGCAATAATGATAATTTGGTTACGGGAAAAATTCATAAAATTTACGCCTTTATTTTTATAATATAACCACGCCTGCCACCTTATCCCCTGCTTTTAATTTCATTATTCTCACTCCGGAAGTGGCGCGGCCGGCAGTTCTGATATCAGCGATTTTTGTTTTAATGATTTGGCCTTTGCTTGAGAGCGCTAAAAGCTCTTCTTCATCGCTGATAATTTGAGCTGAAATAATCAAACCGGTTTTAGCCGAGATTTTTGCGGTTTTGATTCCACTGCCTCCCCGGCTTTGGATTTTGTATTCTTTGAGATTGGTTTGCTTGGCAAATCCGTTCTCGGTTACTATCAACAATTTCTCGTTTTTTCCCAATCCTTTTTCGCTTGTTTTCATTATATCAAGTCCAGCCACAAAATCACCTTTTTTTAATCTGATTGATTTCACGCCGGAGGCGTTTCGTCCCATTGGCCGCAGTTGAGATTCTTTAAATCTTATTGCCTGGCCTTGAGCTGTCGGAGTTATTACTTCGTCTTTTCCCGAAGACAGCTTCACCCATTTTAATTCGTCGCCCTTGGAAAGATTTATAGCGATTATTCCAGTTTTTCTGATATTAAAAAAATCTTCTAAGGGCGTTTTCTTAATAACTCCTTCCTTGGTGGCCATTACCAAAAAGTTATCGATTAATTTTTCCGGATAACTTACAATTGCGCTTACTTTTTCTTCAGACGGAATTTCCAAAAAATTTTGGATTAATTTGCCTTTGGAAATTCGGCTGGCGGCGGGAATTTCATAAACTTTGGTTTGATAAACTCTGCCTCGGTCGGTAAAAAATAAAATATTGTCGTGAGTGTCGGCCGCAAGAAAATGGCTGATAAAATCTTCTTCCCCGACTTCCGAACCAATCAGGCCTTTGCCGCCTCGGCGCTGGATTTTAAATGTCGTCGGCGGCACTCTTTTGATATAACCGCTTGAAGACAGCGTGATAACCGCCTCTTCCTGAGGAATCAAATCTTCTTCTTTGAATTCTTTGAGTACTCCGCTTGCCACCTTTGTTCTGCGTTCATCGCCGTATTTTTCCTTGATTTCTAAAAGCTCGTCTTTGACAACTTTAAGTATTTTGGCCGGGCTTTTAAGAAGCGCTTCCAGTTCAGCGATTAATTTTTTCTTTTCCTTGAGCTCATCTTCTATTTTTTGTCTCTCTAAAGCCGCTAACGCTCTTAGCTTCATTTCCAAAATCGCCTGAGCCTGAATATCGGTAAGCTTGAATTCTTTTATCAGCTTTTGCCGGGCTTCTTCCGTGTCTTTTGATTTTTTAATTGTGGCAATTATTTTATCAATTACCGAAAGAGCCTTTGCCAAGCCTTCCAATATATGAGCTCTTTCTTTGGCTTTTTTAAGGTCAAATTGGACTCGGTGTTCAATAACTTTTTTGCGGTGTTCCGAATAGGCCGCCAAAATGTCCTTTAATGACATTAGTTGCGGCTGAATTCCATTTGCCAGCGCAATCAAATTAAGATGAAAATCTTTTTGAAGGTCAGTGTGCTTATAAAGAGAATTTAAAATCTTCTGGGCCGAGGCGCTGCCTTTGACTTCAATTACTATTCGTATGCCTTCGCGGTCGCTTTCGTCCCGAACGTCTTTAATGCCTTCAATTCTTTTATCCTGAACCAGCTCTGCTATTTTTATTATTAACTCCGATTTATTTACCTGATAAGGAATTTCGGTGATTACTATATTAAATTGGCCTTCTTTGCCGCGTTCTATTATTTCTGCTTTGGCTCTGGTGGTAATCGGCCCTTTGCCGGAGCTATAAGTTTCCACCATGGATTTTTTGTCATAAATAATTCCGCCGGTGGGAAAATCAGGGCCTTGGACGAATTGCAATAAATCTTCAGTTGATGACTTGGGGTTATCAATAAGATGAACAGTCGCATCGACAATTTCTGATAAGTTATGGGGAGGAACATTGGTAGTCATGCCGACCGCAATGCCGGAAGTTCCATTAAGGAGAAAATTAGGCAATTTTGAAGGAAGTACTTTTGGCTCTAATTTTGTGGCATCGTAATTTTGCTGCCAATCAACAGTTTCTTTTTCTATATCAACAAGCATTTCTTCCGCAATTTTTGATAATCGGCACTCTGTGTATCTCATCGCCGCTTGATTATCGCCGTCGATTGATCCCCAGTTGCCTTGGCCTTCTATTAAAGGATAACGCAGAGAAAAATCCTGAGTCATTCTGGCTAAGGCGTCGTAAACCGCAATATCGCCGTGCGGGTGGTATTTACCGAGTACTTCTCCGACCACATTAGCCGACTTTCTGAATTTAACAGAATGTGTTAATCCGCTTTCCCACATTGCCCAAAGGATTCTTCGGTGAACCGGTTTTAAGCCGTCTCGGACATCCGGCAAGGCGCGGGAAACAATTACGGACATTGCATAATCAAGATAAGATTCCTGAAGTTCTTTGGTTATATCCTTTTTTTCAATTTTTTGTGAACTATTATCCATAAAATTAATTTTCTATAATGATTGTCCTTTGCCCGATAATTTTAGAAATAATTTCTTGGCTATTGTCTTTTATTGACGAGCTGGTAATTTTTATCCCAGCGCTAAAAATTTGCCAAAAACCAATCTCGGTTTTTTCAGTTTTTTTTGAAACAGTCCTGTCAAAAAAATAATTAAGGTAGACAAGCCAAAATGCAATTATTAAAACTGCCGATATTGAGCTTAAGGCGATCAGCCAGATTTTTTTGGCGCTTTCGCTGGAATTTTGAATTTTTTCTAAATGCGTTCTTAGAGACATATTTTTATATTTTCAAAACAACAACCTGAGCTGATTTGATATCTGCTAAATCTTTCTTTTTAACGGAAAATTTTTCTTGAGGCTCTATTTTTTGATGATTTGCTTCTTCTAAAAATTCTTTTAAATCATCGGACGGTCTTTTTAATCCGGAGACTTTATAAAAAGAAGGAATGACTATTTTGGGCTCGATTTGTTTTATCAGTTTGGCAGCCAAGGCTTGATTCAAAAACGGCTTGCCGCCAGCCGGAATAAATAATACATCAACCTCTTCAAGGAATTCGGAAATTTCCGGGCTGGGCATTTCTGAAATATGGCCGAGCAGACAAAGTTTCAACCCCTCAGCTTTTAATAAGTAAACGGTTTTAAGAAATTTTTCAGAAGATTCTTTTATCAAGCCAAAACCTTGGATGTCTATATTTTTTGCGTTGTATTGGCCAGGCCCGAAAATTTCCGTAACCTCCGTATCCAAAAGGTCGGTTTTTTTCAGCGGATAAGGTGCGAGCGTTTTAATTAATAAGTCAAATTTAAATCTAGGCACGGAAAGGCCGCTTTGAGATTCAAATGGATCAATTAAAACAGTTGCTTCTCCAACTTGCATTTTGAAACAACCTTCTCCGTAATAAGATATAACCATAATTTTATTCTCGAGCTCTTTTAACTATTATTAAAAAACGCTTTGCGATTAATGCTAAGCGGTTTATTCATTATATCACTGCCCCTCTTGATTTTCAACAGCTAGTATTCTATTATTGGCATTACTATTTATATATATGAGCGTTCAAGAAGCAGTCAAAAAAATATCTTCTTTATCTCAGCTTATTAAGAATTCACCCGAGCTGGCTTCTTTTCTTAGGGCTGGCGATTTAATTGAGGCTAAATTTTTGGGTAAGCGTAAAGGTGCGGCTTATTTCGATTTAAATAAATTCGGCACTGGTATCGTTTTTGGTTTTGAATTGGTTAATGCAAAGGAAATTGTTAAAAATCTTAAGGTTGGGGACGTCGTTAGCGCTAAAGTTGTTTCCTTAGAAAACGAAGAGGGTTATGCCGAACTTTCTTTAGCCGGAGCCTCTAAACAGCAAGGCTGGCAAAATCTTAAAGAGATTATGGAAACTAACGAGATTTTAACTATTAAAGTAATCGGCGCCAATAGCGGCGGATTAATCAGCGAAATTAATGATATTAAAGCGTTTCTTCCGGTTTCTCATCTTTCTTCCGAGCATTATCCCCGGATGGAAAGCAATGAAAAAGAAAAAATTTTGGCTGAGCTCAGAAAATTTGTCGGTCAAGATTTAAAAGTAAAAATCCTGGATCTTAATTCCCGCGTTGGCAAGCTAATTATTTCCGAAAGAGGCGCAATTGAGGAAGATATTAAAAAATTACTGGAAAAATATAAAGTCGGAGATATTGTCGAAGGCATTATTTCCGGCGTGACTAATTTTGGCGCCTTTGTCCGGTTTGTCGATGAGCCGGCTATTGAAGGGCTTATTCACCTTTCAGAGCTTGAGCATAGAATAATTGAAAGCCCCAAAGAAGTGGTTAAAGTTGATGAAGCGGTAAAAGTAAAAATAATAGAAATTAAAGACAGCCAAGTTTTTCTTTCGTTGAAAGCCATCAAATTAGACCCTTGGGATAAAATCGAAGAAAAATTCAAGGAAAAGCAAGAAGTTAAAGGAATTGTTTGTAAATTTTATCCGTTCGGCGCTCTGATTAATCTGGAGCATGGTCTTCAGGGACTTATTAATGTTGCAGAATTTGGCGGAGTTGAAGAAATGAAAAGCAACTTGGAGCCGGGCAAGGAATACCAATTCATTATTGATTTGATAAAACCTCAGGAGAAAAGAATTATCCTAAAAATAAAAAAATAAATTTTTAAAACCCCGAAAAATTCGGGGATTTTTATTGACAAATTTAATTTCTCAGGCAATACTATTCTTTCGTGCGTAAATCGTGCATGGATGTTCTTTGAAAATTTCTAAGGGGGATTGTAATGAAAGAGATGCTGATAAATCTGTTAGTAGGCGGATCAGGTATTTTAGTTGTGATAGGCATGTATTTTTTTGTCGCCACTCACGGCTCTTTATGGGTTCAAAGATGCTGGCATTGTAAATATAAAGACATTTATTGGCTTTATAAAAATCCATACTTGATTTGGTTTACCGATCGGCAGCCACTCATCTCCACGATTCTTTTGGGCAAGTACTTTAAAATGACGAGCGATATAATAAAAGCGATAAATCAGCAAAGCGTTGCCAATAAAAGAATTTTGCAGATAGGCTGTGCTTTCGGCCAGTTTTCTCAAAAAATAGCGGAGAATTGTCGGGCAGAGTCAGTTTCAGTTGTTGATTTAATTAAATCCGAAATAATCAATAGCCGAAGCAAGATTGGGATGATCAGCGCAAAATCGGATTTTAATTTTATTGTGGCTAGCGGCGCGCCGCTTCCATATAAAGATGAAACATTTAATTGCGTGATTCTTTTCTTTCTTTTTCACGAGCTGCCAATAGAAGAAAAAGCTAAGGTTCTTAAAGAAGCGTCTCGGGTTTTAAAAGTTGGTGGCGAAATTGTTTTTGCTGAATTTCACCGGCCTTTTTCCAGATTACTAAGGGTTTCCGGGCGCTGTTTTTTCTGGGTTTTTGAGCCTTATGCCAAAGAAATGTGGAATAAGTTTGAACCTATAAAAGTTTTGAACCAGGAAACGCCTAATAAATGGCGAGACAAAAGGATAACTTACCTGATGGGAAATTATCAGGTATTAAGAATAAAAAAAATAAATTAATTATGTTTTATAGGCTCCGCTTGCGGAGCCTATTTTATTTGACAATTTTTTATTATTATGCTAAGTTAAGGAACAAATGACTAATCTAAAAAATATAATTAATAATTTTGTATCAGTTTTTTCGCCCCGGCAAAAAGACATTATTGAAAAAAGATTTGGCTTGGCTGGAGAAGTGCAGACTTTGGCGGCCGTTGGAAAAAAATATAACCTAACTCGAGAAAGAGTAAGGCAGATTGAAGCTATGGCGCTAAAATCAATCGGCGAGAAGCTCAAAAACAGCGCGGCAGAAGAATTTATGAATGCCGCCCTGGCTTATCTTGAAAAAACTGGCGGAGTAAGAAAAGAAGAGGACTTTTTAAGCGACCTTAAAAATTTGTTCGGCGATCAAACCATTAGCCGCTCGCAGTTGAAATTCATTTGTGAAATCAACGGCCGGCCGTATTATCATCCAGGCGATAAAGATTTTTATGATTTTTGGTATTCAAGTAAAGAAGTTTTTGAGAATGTCCGCGCTATAATAAATAAATTAGAAAAATTCTTGTCAGACAAGAAAGATAAAATAATTTTAGAAAAAAAGTTTAACGAGTTTTTTAGCCAATTTATCAAATCAAATAATTTGGAAAAATCAACTGTTCAAAATTACCTGCTTATTTCCAAAAAATTTGCCATTAATCCTTACGGTGATTTCGGGCTTTCCTCTTGGGATGAAATAAGCCCCAAAACAATCAGGGCCAAAATTTTGCTGATTTTAAAAAAGCAAGGCAAGCCTTTGCATTTCCGCGAAATTACCAAGCAGATAAATGATATTAAATTAAATAAGCGGGCGGCTTTGCCGCAGACGGTTCACAATGAATTAATTCGTGACCCGAATTTTGTTTTAGTCGGCCGCGGCATGTATGGCCTTTCGGAATTCGGGCTTATGCCGGGCACAGCCAAAGAAGTTATTGCAAGAATTTTAAAAAGCAAAGGCCCGATGGCGGCTAATCGCATTGTTGATTTGGTGCTTCAGGAAAGATTTCTTAAGCAAAATACTATTTTATTGAATCTTCAAAATAAAAAGCATTTTAAAAAAATGCCCGACGGAAAATATCAGCTTGCTTAATTTTAAGCCGTCGATCATTGACATTAGTCATTTTCAATTAAGTTTTGTAAAATATTAAGAATTAAAGATTGGCCGCGTTCAATTTATGGTTGAAATTTATAAAGGCATTCTTCAGAGTATTTTTCAGGCGTTTTCTTACAGCTGGTGGATTGTTTTGCCGATTTTTTTGTTTTCGATTTTTTGGAAAGTTTGGATAATTTATATTCGGACAAGGACTATCAGCAAAATCAAATGGAAGCTTTTTGAAATTAAAGTTACCACGGAAGTTTTGAAAACTCCTAAATCAATGGAGCAAGTGATTGCCGGTCTTTATGCTTCTTATTCTTACGGCCTTAATTGGCTAAAGAAATACGTTGATGGTGAAGTTGAAAAACGGTTTTCTTTGGAAATGGTCGGCACTTCCAGCGGCGTTTATTTTTATATTTATGCTCCGGCTGACAGCCAGAATTTGGTGGAATCGGCTGTTTACGGTCAGTATCCTGAAGCGGAAATAAATGAAGTTGAAGATTATGCCGATTTTGTTTCTTCGGTTTTGCCCAATGAAGTTTATGATGTTTTTGGCATGGAACTGGGACTGGCTAGAGATAGTTTTTATCCGATTAAAAGATATTATTATTTTGAGGCAATGGTTGAAGAACAGCGCATTGACCCTATAGCTGCCATTTCCGAAGTAATGTCAAAATTAAAAGAAGACGAAAAAATCTGGATTCAGATTTTAATCAGTCCGACCGGATCAGCTACCGGCAACGACTGGAAAAAAGAAGGTGAGAAAAAAATAGACGAAATTATCGGCCGGAAAAAAGACAAGAAATCCGGAGGATTTTTTAGCGACATCAATGTTTTTATCAATAATTTTTTATGGGCGCCGGTGGAGCCTCCGATTTGGCCGGGCGAAAAAAAACCCGATGCGCCGACTAATAGAACTCTTTCTCCGGATGAACAGGACTTAGTTAAAGAAATTTACAATAAAATTTCTTATTTGGGTTTTGAGTTTTTAATCCGGTTCGTTTATATTGACCGGCAAGATAGTTTTTCGCCCGCCAATGTTTCGGCGATAATGGGCGCTTTGCATCAGTTTAACACCCAAAATCTTAATGCTTTTAAGCCCAATACCATGACTATAACTAATTACGATTCTTTATTAGCCAGAATTTTTCCCTCGTATAAAAAAATGATAGTGCTTTACAAAAAAAGAAGATTATTCAATTATTATAAACAAAGAAGATTCGGGCAATTTAATAAAATCAGAGAAGAGAAGTTTTCCGTATTAAATACGGAAGAATTGGCAACTATTTTTCACTTCCCGACCGTTATTGTGAAAGCGCCTTCGCTTAAGAGGGTTGAAGCCAAAAAAGGAAGTCCGCCTTCTGGGTTGCCCACAGAATAATTTAATGAATAATTAATCAATCTTCAGATGGATAATAACAGCGAAACAACTTTATTCGGAAAAACTACTTTTAGAAATCAAATGGTTCGTTTTGGCATCAAAACCGACGATCGTCGCCGGCATGTTTATATTGTTGGTAAAACCGGTGTCGGCAAAACAACGCTTTTGGAGAGTTTGACTATAGCTGACATTAGAGCTGGCCGCGGTTTGGCTGTGGTTGACCCTCACGGCGAGTATGCTGAACGAATGTTGGAATTTATTCCGGAAAATAGAATTGACGATGTTATTTATTTTAACCCGGCTGACCTTAGTAATCCGATTGCTTTTAATCCCCTGGAGTCAATTGACCCGGAATATCGCCATTTAGTTGCCTCAGGCATTATGGGCGTGTTTAAAAAAATTTGGCCCGATGTTTGGTCAGCCAGAATGGAATATATATTAAACAACGCTCTTGTGTCGCTTTTGGAATATCCCGGCGCAACTTTGCTTGGCATCATGAGAATGCTTTCGGAAAAAGATTATCGAGCTAAGGTGGTGGAAAATTTGAAAGACCCGGTTGTAAAAGCTTTCTGGGTTAATGAGTTCGCCCGTTATACTCAAAGACTTGAAACCGAAGCAGTAGCGGCTATTCAAAACAAAGTCGGCCAATTCGTGACTAATCCTATGGTGAGAAATATTATAGGCCAGCCTCATTCCACTATCGATATGAGAAAAATAATGGATGAAGGAAAAATTTTAATTGTTAATCTTTCTAAGGGAAGAATCGGCGAAGATAATTCAGCTCTTTTGGGAGCAATGATGATTACCAAGCTTCAGTTGGCGGCTATGTCGAGAGTTGACACGCCGATGGAAAAGCGCCGTGATTTTTATCTTTACGTTGACGAATTTCAGAATTTTGCCACCGAATCTTTCGCTGATATTTTATCGGAAGCGAGGAAATACCGCCTTAATTTAATCTTGGCCCATCAATATATTGAACAGCTTTCCGAAGAAGTTCAGGCTGCTGTTTTCGGCAATGTCGGCACCTTGGTTTGTTTTAGAGTCGGCGCCACAGATGCTGAATTCCTGGAAAAAGAATTAATGCCGGAATTTAATGCTCAAGACTTAGTCAATTTGTCAAAATATAATATTTATTTGAAGCTGATGATTGACGGCATGGCTTCCAAGGCTTTTTCCGCTCAGACTCTTGACCCGTTTGAGCCGGCCATAGAATCTTTTAAAGACGTTATTATTCAAAACAGCCAAAACAAATACGGCGTCCCCCGTTCTATTATTGAAGAAAAAATCGCTGAAGAGTGGAAATCTGAAGCGAAAATTTTTGAAGATAAAACTTTGCGCCGCAGCGAACAGCCTCTTTCCAAAATTCTTACTCCTCAAGGCGTACCTTTTAAAAAAGAAGCTGCACCTTCAAGAGAAAGAGAAAAAAAAGAAGTTGATGTTGATGAATTAAGGAGAGCGATAGAGGAATCGTTAAGAAAAAGAGAAGATAAATAATCTCGAATTTTTGAGGGCAAACTTGACACATAGCAACGACATTGATTTAATTGACGAATGCGAAAATAAAGTAAAAAATTTTCAGCGAATTTAAAAAGAATTTCAAATCGAAATTCGATAAACTAAAAAGCTAACGAGCTGGCAAGCTAATTGGCTAAAATCGCTCCTATCGTCTAGTCTGGTCTAGGACATCGGCTTTTCAAGCCGGTAACCCGGGTTCGAATCCCGGTGGGAGCACAGAATAAATAAACACAGAATAAATAAAAAAGCGCAAACTTAGTTTGCGCTTTTTTGACACTGCCTGATTCGCTCGCCGTTTATAATAACATTTACTGTAATATCAGAGGAAAGAATCTCTATTTTTTGAAGAAAGATAATGCAATCTTTATCATTGCCGGTGTTATTGGCATTAGATCGATAAATGCCAATAATCAATATTTTCCCGCTGATATTATTTCTTTCCATTACTACCGCGTCTCCCGGATATAAAACAAATAGTCTATCTTCGTAGTCGCCATTCCCTATCACTTCTTTCCAGATGGTGATTTGTCCGATATATCGGTCCACCGGTAAAGCAAACGCTTTTTCGCTTAGGATAATCATTGCGCACATCATTACTGCCAGCATCATGACCAGTTTTTTCATATCAGCCATCCTTATTTAAATTGTCAAATAAGCTGTTTATTCTTTTATATATTATACATTATTTTTTATAATTATGCAAGTTGCGTATTTTTTTGTAGCAATGCTTCTTCTTTTTGTTTGCCGACCATTAATTTTATTAAGAAACGGCTCATCTAAAAAAAACGGATGAGCCGTTTTTTATTCAGCAGCTATGCTGGTTTTTAGAGAATCGGCTCATCGCTATTTTGCCATTTTCATTAAATTTTTTGTTTGCTATGATGAATTTATATGAAAATTTTAGCTGTTGAAACTTCTTGCGATGAAACAGCCATTGCCCTGCTTGAAGTAAGTAGGGGGCTTAAAAACCCAAAATTTAAAATTATCGAGAATCTAGTCGCTTCGCAAATTAAAATCCATCAACCTTATGGCGGCGTGGTGCCTAATTTGGCAAAAAGAGAGCATTTAAGAAATCTGCCACTGCTATGGCAGAAAATTATGAATAGTGAAATAGGAATTAAGGGGAAGATCAAAAATAAAAAAACAATAACTCATAATTCCAAATCCATAATTCCTGATATTATCGCCGTTACTGTTGGTCCGGGTTTGGAGCCGGCTTTATGGACCGGCATTAATTTTGCCAAAGATCTGGCTAAAAAACTAAAAAAACCGATTATCGGCGTAAGTCATTTGGAAGGGCATTTATACAGCTTTTTGCTTCAGCAAAAAGATACAAAAAAAAATACAAAAAAAAATAAAAGCGGAAAACAAAAAATAAAGGTCAAAAAAATATTTCCGGCCATTGCTTTAATTGTGAGCGGCGGACACACGATTTTATTATTGATGAAGGATGAATCTCATTATAAGAAGCTGGGAGAGACTAGAGATGACGCGATTGGCGAAGCGTTTGATAAAGTTGCAAGATTGTTAAAGCTGAGCTATCCGGGTGGTCCGGAAATAGAGAGACTTGCTAAATTAGGCGACTCGAAAGCGATTGATTTTCCCCGGCCGATGATAAATCAAAAAAATTACGATTTCAGCTTTTCCGGACTTAAAACCGCTGTTTTGTATTATTTAAGAGACCAAAAAAATACGAAGCTCAATGACGTGGCAGCGAGTTTTCAGGCATCAGCTTTTGATGTTGTAATCGCCAAAGCTATTCGTGCGGCAAAAGAATTTAAAGCAGAATCAATTATGGTCTCCGGCGGCGTGGCCGCAAATCAGGAATTAAAAAAAGAATTCAAACTGGCAATAAAAGATAAATTTTCAAAAAAAGAAGCGCCTGAATTAATAATAACAAAATTTCCCACTGACAATGCCGCTATGATTGCCGCGGCCGCGTATTTTAATCATTTAAACAAAAAAAAGCGCCGTTTGGTTGCTCAGGGCAGTCTTTCTTTATAAGATTAGTTAATTGAATATCAATTTCTAATAATATTTTAATCTGATTAAAAGCAGTTCAACGTTAAAAGTTTGAAATATGATTTCCTTTATCAAGCAATTAAATTGGAAGCTTATCTTGCCTGTTTTATTTTTGGCTCTAATGGGATTTTTGAGTTTTTTAAGCACCAAGCCGGATTTATTTTATAAGCAATTTTTTTGGTATCTTGCGGGATTTGTCGCAATTTTTTTTATTATTCGGTTTGATTGGCGGCCGTATATCAATTATCGCGGCGCTATTTTTGGAATTTATTTTTTCAGTATTTTTCTTTTGGTTTTGACTTATTTTGTTGCGCCGTCCATAAGAGGCGTCAGAAGCTGGCTGCCTTTGGGTCCGATTCAGTTTCAGAGTTCTGAATTGCTGAAACTAGCTTTGATTATTTTGTATGCTTATTTTTTTAGCCGCAAGCATTTGGCTATTGCCCGGGTTTCTAATTTAATCGCTTCTTTTATTTATTTTTTTCTGCCGGTAGTTTTAATCGCGCTTCAGCCCGATTTAGGTTCGGCTTTAGTGGTTTTCTTTTTATGGTTCGGCTTTCTTCTGGTTTCCGGTATTCGCTGGCGGCATCTTGTGGGAGCTTTCCTTATTTTTATTGTTTTAGGCGCTTTTCTTTGGACTAGTGTTTTACGGGATTATCAAAAAGAAAGGATCCTGGGAGTTTTTTTTCCGGAACGGGATCCTCTAGGAATCAGTTATAATGTAATCCAGTCAAAAATTACTATTGGTTCGGCTGGATTTTTCGGCAAAGGGTTTAATCAAGGCACTCAATTGCAATTAGGATTTTTACCCGAGGCTCAGACGGACTTTGTTTTTGCCGCTATTATCGAGGAATGGGGGTTGATTGCCGGATTTTTAATAATTACTGCTTTTACGCTGATGGTTTTTGAAATAACAAAGATCGGACTTTATTCAGAAAATAATTTCAATCGTTTTATTTGTTTGGGTTCGGTTATGCTTTTTTCCAGTCAGTTTATTTTAAATGTCGGTTCCAATCTTGGGCTTACGCCGGTAATCGGCGTCACTTTTCCTTTTTTAAGTTATGGCGGTTCGAGTTTGTTGATTAACCTTGCTTTAATAGGTATTATTCAGTCAATTGATTTGAGGCGCTCGGCTTAATATTCTCGTCAAATTTAATTTTAGTAATGAATAAAAAAAATAATTTTTTTATTATTCCGGCTATTGTTCTCGCGATTTTTTTATTTATTTTTATAGAAATTCAAGCGCCTGATTTTAATAGCCAGGAGGTGCCGGTAATTATAGATATTTCTTCCGGCCAGGGACTTTCTGAAATTGCCGGAATGGTTCACGATAAAAACCTTGCTAAGTCTGAAATTTTTTTTAAAGTATATGCGATTTTAAGGGGTCGGGCTCATCGCTTTCAAGCCGGCCGTTATATTTTTAGCGAGCCGGTTTCTGTTTCCGGGCTCGTCGAAATATTTTCTCAAGGACCAAAAGAAATTTCAGTTACTATCGTTCCCGGCATGACTATCGGGGAAATCGACCATCAATTGGCCTTGGCGGGTGTGATTAAAAAAAATGAGCTGATAAATTTTAAAGAAGAGTCGCCAAAATTAGCAAAATTAGAAAGATTAGAAAAAATATCAGGATCAAATATTAAAAATCTTGAAGGATTTCTTTTGCCGGATACTTATAGATTTTACCAAAATTCAAAGGTTGATTTTGTCGTGGATAAGGTTTTAAGCAACTTTGAAGATAAGGCCTTGACTTTTTTAAGAGGTAATGATAATATTTATCAAATTTTGATTCTCGCCTCTTTGTTGGAAAAAGAAGTGCCTGATTATGGCGAGCGTCAAATAGCCGCGGCAATTTTTAAGCGAAGGCTGAAAGTTGGAATGGCTTTGCAAGTTGATGCTACGATTATTTACGCTAAATGCCAAGAGGCTTATTTAATAAATTGTCCGGAGCTGAAAAAAGAAGACTATAAAATCGATTCGCCTTATAATACCTATCTTTATCCCGGCTTGCCCCCTGCGCCAATAAGTAACCCATCTCTGGAGTCAATTCAAGCAGTTATTAATTCAAAAGATTTAGGATATTGGTATTATCTCTCTGATCCCAAAACTAAAAAAACAATTTTTTCCAAGACCCTAGATGAGCACAACCAAAACCGCGCCATATATCTATTAAATTGATTTTACCCTTGGGGAGGGGCGTTTTTTGTTTTAAAAATAACAATAAAAAAATTTTAATAATATTATGTCTAAATTAACGACTAAAGTTTTTTCGTCTCGCCCGGGAACATTCATTAATCAGCCCGCTTTGTCCGAGGTTCAGTCTGTTTCCTGGAATTGGTTTGTAAAAAAAGGATTGCGCGAACTTTTCGATGAAATTTCTCCGATTAAAGATGCTACTGGAAAAGAAATCGAAATCTATTTTTTAGATTATTATTTTGACGAACCTAAATACGACGAAGAAACAACTTGGCTTAAGGATTTAACTTACGAGGCGCCTTTGCGGGCAAAAGTCCGATTGGTTAATCATAGGACAAAAGAAACCAAAGACCAGGAAATTTATCTTGGTGATTTTCCTATAATGACCTCTCGGAGCACATTTATTATTAACGGCGTAGAGCGCGTGGTTGTTTCCCAGATTATTCGTTCTTCCGGAGTTTATTTTATAGCCGACCTTTATCGCGGCAGAAAACTTTTTGGCGCCAAAATAATTCCAGATCGAGGCGCTTGGCTGGAGTTTTCCACTGACCCTGACGGTTTTTTGGGCGTTAAAATTGACCGGCATCGCAAAGCTCCGGTAACGGATTTATTAAGAGTTTTCGCGAGTATCTCGGGCCGTAAAGATTTGGAAACGAATGAAGGAATTCTTAAATTTTTTTCCGATGTCGATACCGGATCTATTAAGTTTATAGAAGCAACGCTTAAAAAAAGCGAGACCAAGACCTCTCTTGAGTCTTATACGGAAATTTATAAGAGATTAAGGCCGGGAGATTTAGCTACTCCGGAAAATGCCAAAAGTTTGATTGATGCCATGTTTGAAAGAACTGACCGTTATAGTCTTTCCGCAGTCGGCCGGTTCAAGCTTAATCAAAGATTGGAAATCGACCGGAAGAAAAGCAGTACTCTTATAGATATTGAAGATATCATCGCAATAATAAAAGAAATAATTAGGCTTAACGATAATCCGTCGGCTGAAATAGACGATATTGACCATTTAGGCAATCGTCGAATCAGGGCGGTTGGCGAGCTTCTCCAAAGCCGTTTAAGAATCGGTTTTGCCCGGTTGCGTCGTATTGCTCAAGACCGGATGTCGACGCTTGAAACCAATCTTTTAACTCCGATTCAAATTGTTAATGCTCGTCCGCTTACCGCTATTGTAAAGGAATTTTTTACTTCGTCTCAGCTTTCTCAATTCATGGACCAGGTTAATCCTTTAGCGGAATTGGAGCACAAAAGACTTTTTTCTTCGCTTGGTCCCGGAGGCTTAACCAGAGAAAGAGCGGGTTTTGAAGTAAGAGATGTCCATATATCTCACTATGGCCGCATTTGTCCGATTCAAACTCCTGAAGGCCAGAACATCGGCTTAATTAATCGTTTGGCTAATTACGCCCGAGTTAATGAATTGGGATTTTTAGAAACTCCTTATGCCAAAGTAAAAAAAGGAAAAGTTATTAATGAAATAATTTGGCTTAATGCCTTAGATGAAGAAAAATATAAAATCGCTCAAGGCAGCACGAGATTGGACAACGATGGAAAAATTATCGATGAAATTGTCGGCATTAGAATTAACGGCGAGCCGGCAACTTGTTCTAAAGATGAAATTGATCTTATTGATGTTGCGCCTAATCAGATGACCAGCGTGGCTACGGCTTTGATTCCTTTTCTTGAGCACGATGACGCTAACAGAGCTTTGATGGGATCAAACATGCAGCGCCAAGCCGTGCCCTCAATTATAGCCTCAGCGCCTTTTGTTTCTACTGGTATGGAAGAAAAAGCCGCTCATGATTCCGGCCGACTTATTATTTCTGATATGAACGGAGAAGTTGTGTCTGTTGACGCTAATCATATTGTTATTCAGGAAGATAAAAATAAAAATAGAAAAACTTATAATCTCCACAAATTTAAGCGGTCAAACTATTACACTGCTATTTCCCAAAAACCGCTTGTTGAAATCGGGCAGAAAGTGAAAAAAGGCGATGTTTTGGCTGACGCTTCTTCGACTGACAATGGAGTCCTGGCTTTAGGTCAGAATCTTCTTGTGGCTTTCTCATCGTGGGAAGGCGCTAATTTTGAAGATGCTATTATTCTTTCGGAAAAAGTTGTTAAAGATGATTTATTCACCTCCATTCATATAGAAGATTTTTATTGCGATATCAGAGATACTAAGCTTGGTCCGGAAATGACTACTCCTGATATTCCGAATGTTTCCGAAGAAAAATTAAAAAATCTTGATGAAGAAGGAATTATAAGAATCGGAGCCGAAGTAAGAGCTGGCGATATTTTGGTTGGAAAAATTTCTCCTAAGGGAGAAACAGAATTTTCCGCTGAAGAAAAATTGCTTAAAGCTATTTTCGGGGAAAAAGCCAGAGAAATCAAAGACACTTCTTTGGTTTTACCTCACGGAAAATCCGGCCGAGTCACCAGTATTAAAATTTTTTCCCGCGATCGAGGCGATAAGCTTGACCCTGGAGTTATTAAAAGAATTCAGGTTGAAGTGGCTCAATTAAGACGCGTAAGAGCCGGCGATAAATTGGCTGGCCGCCACGGCAACAAAGGTGTAATTTCTCAAATTCGTCCGGTTGAGGATATGCCTTATCTTGAAGACGGTACGCCGGTTGATATTATTTTAAATCCTTTAGGCGTTGCTTCGCGTATGAATTTAGGCCAGATTTTGGAAACCCATTTAGGTCTGGCTGCTAATAAATTGGGCTATCGGGCGGTTTCCCCTATTTTTGTCGGCGCTACTGAAGAAGATATTAAAGGAGAGCTTAAAAAAGCCGGTTTGCCGGAGAGCGGAAAAATTCAGCTTTTCGACGGACGAACCGGTAAGGTTTTTTCCCGGCCAATTACTGTTGGCTATATATATATGTTAAAGCTTAACCATTTAGTTGAAGACAAAATTCACATGAGGTCTATCGGCCCTTATTCCCTGATTACTCAGCAGCCTTTAGGCGGCAAGGCTCAATTCGGCGGACAAAGATTTGGAGAAATGGAAGTATGGGCTTTGGAGGGTTACGGCTCCGCCTACACTTTACAGGAAATGTTGACCATTAAATCTGACGATGTCTTGGGAAGAGCGGCCGCTTTTGAAGCAATTATCAAAGACGAGCCGATTAAAAGTCCGCACATTCCTTCTGCGTTTAATGTTTTGGTCAATGAAATTAAAGCTTTGGGTCTTGATGTTGAAATTATGACTAACTTGGAAGAAGTAAGAGAACCAAATAAAAATTCAAATAAAAAAGAAAATAACGATTAATATGGACATCAAATCTTTAAAATTAAAAGTTGCTTCGCCGGAAAAAATTTTGTCTTGGTCTTTTGGAGAAGTAATAAAGCCAGAAACTATAAATTATAGGACTCAGCGTCCGGAGCGCGACGGGCTTTTTTCTGAGCGAATTTTCGGTCCAACTAAAGATTACGAATGTTATTGCGGAAAATACCGCAGGATTCGCTATAAGGGCGTTGTTTGCGACAAATGCAATGTTGAAGTTACCCGCTCTGCAGTGCGCCGGGAGAGGATGGGCCATATTAAATTAGCTTCGCCGGTTTCCCATATTTGGTTTTTAAGGAACATTCCTTCAAAGATCGCCTTATTTGTTGACGCTCCGATTCAAAAGCTGGTTAAAGTTATTTATTATGCCGCTTATATCGTCATATCGGTAAATGATGAGAATAAAAAGAAATTTTTGGAAGAAATAGACCGGGAATTTCAAACAAGAAAAAAAACTATTTCCAAAGATAGCCAAAAAGATTTTGAAGCCGCTACAGCTCAAGCCAAGGAAGATTTAAAGTCTTTGGTCCCGGGAAAAATATTAACCGAGCTTGAATATCATAATCTGGCTAAGCGTTTTGCCGGAGCTTTTGAAGCTGGTAGCGGAGCGGAAGCCATAAGGAAAATTTTAGAAAATATTAATTTAGAAAAAGAAGCGGCTAGAATAGAAAATGAATTAAAAGGGACAAAGGAAGGAATCAGAGAAAAAAAGCTTCTTTATAAATTAAAAATAATCCGTTCTTTTATTAAAAATCAAATGCGTCCGGAATGGATGATTTTTACGGTTATTCCGGTTATTCCTCCGGATCTTCGGCCGATGGTGGCGCTTGATGGCGGCCGTTTTGCCACTTCTGATCTTAATGACCTTTATAGAAGAGTGATAAATCGTAATAACCGTTTAAGGAAGCTCATGGAAATTAAAGCTCCGGAAGTGATTATTACTAACGAAAAAAGAATGTTACAGGAAGCAGTTGACGCTTTGATTGATAATTCCGCCCGATTCGGCACTCAGCAGCAGCTTTCCAGCCAAAGAAGGCCGCTTAAATCTTTAGCTGATATTTTGAAAGGCAAACAGGGCCGGTTCCGGCAGAATTTACTTGGCAAGCGCGTTGATTATTCCGGCCGTTCGGTTATCGTGGTCGGTCCTGAGCTTAAACTTAATGAATGCGGTTTACCTAAAAAAATGGCGCTTGAACTTTTCCGGCCTTTTGTGATTAGTAAAATAATTCAAAGAGGCTTGGCTTACAATATTAGGAATGCCAATCGCTTGATTGAACAAGCTACGCCTGAAATTTGGGGCATTTTAGAAGAAGTGATTGAAAAAAAGAAGGTTTTGCTTAACCGAGCGCCGACTTTACACCGTTTAGGCATCCAGGCTTTTAAGCCTATTCTTATTGAAGATTTGGCGATTAGAATTCCGCCTATGGTTTGCGCCGCTTTTAACGCTGATTTCGACGGCGACCAAATGGCCGTACATTTGCCTTTGTCAGATGAAGCTCAACATGAGGCAACTGAGCGAATGCTTGCGTCTAATAATATTTTAAAGCCGTCTACCGGCGATCCTATTGCCCAGCCAACGCAGGACATTGTTTTGGGCTGCTATTATCTTACAAAAATAAAGGAGTCGTCAGAACCAATTAAAAAATATTTTGCTAATGCCGAAGAAGCTATTTTGGCTTATAATTTCGGTTCGACAAAAATCAACGAGCCGGTCAAGGTCAGCCTTAACGGAGAACTTGTTGAAACCAGTATCGGCCGGATAATTTTCAACCAAGCTCTTCCTGAAAGTTTTGAATTTACCAATAAAACAATGAGCAAAAAAGAGTTAGGCAAGCTCCTATCAATTTTTATTGATAAATACGGCATAGAAGAAATTTGGAAAATTTTGGATCAAATTAAAAGATTGGGATTTGAATATGCCACGGTTTCCGGCGTAAGCTGGGGCATGGATGATTTAACGATTCCGGTAGAGAAGAAAGAAATTTTTATTGAAGCGGAAAAAGAGGAAAATTTAGTTCGCGAACAATACGAGCAGGGACTTTTAACAAATCTTGAACGCAAAGCCAGAATTATCAATGTTTGGGATAAAGCCAAGGATCAGATTGCTAAAGTTATTCCTAAGGCGCTTGATCCTTTTGGATCGGTCTACACTATTATTGATTCCGGAGCGCGCGGTTCTTGGTCTCAGCCCTTGCAAATGATGGGTATGAAAGGTTTGGTGCAAAATCCTAAAGGCGAAACGATTGAATTGCCGATTAAATCTTCTTATAAAGAAGGTCTTGATGTGCTTGAGTTTTTTATTAATACTCACGGCGCTAGAAAAGGCTTAACTGACACAGCTTTAAAAACTGCTTCTGCCGGATATTTGACGCGGCGCTTGGTTGATGTAGTTCAAGATATCACTATTAAAGAAAAAGATTGTCGCACTGCTGAAGGTTTGCATATTATTAGGGCCGAGGGCGATGAATACGGCCATCCTTTCAGCCAAAGGATTTTAGGTCGTACTGTGTTAGAAGACGTTAAATTAAGCAATAAAATTTTGATCAGAGAAGGAGAAATAATCAGCCGAGAAGTTTCGGAAATTATCAATAATTCCAAGGTTGAATCGGTTAAAGTTAGATCCCCTATTTCGTGCAAAACTCTTGGCGGGATTTGTTCCAAATGTTACGGATATGATTTATCAAAAATTAAGCCGATTGAAATCGGGGAAGCGATTGGCGTAGTAGCCGCTCAATCAATTGGCGAGCCGGGCACTCAATTAACGCTAAGGACGTTTCATACCGGCGGCGTGGCTGGAGCTGATATCACTCACGGATTGCCGAGAGTTCAGGAGCTTTTTGAGGTTAGAATTCCAAAAGGCAAGGCTCATTTAGCCGAAGAAGACGGCACAGTGGAAGATATTGAGGACAGAAAACAGCTTAAAATAATAAAATTGAAAATTTCCAAAGCTTTGGCTTCAGGCAAAGGTAAAAAAACTAAAATTATTGAGTATCCAGTTTCTCGATCAACCGTTATATTTGTTAAATCAGGCGATAAAGTGTCTAAAGGCGAGCAATTGTGCGAAGGCAGTCTTGATTTGCAGGAGCTTTTCAAATTCCGGGATCGTGAAGCAGTAGAGCGTTATATTATAAATGAAGTTCAGAAAATTTATGCTTCTGAAGGCAGCGCAATCAGCGATAAACACATTGAGATTATCGTCAGAGCAATGTTTTCCAGAGTGATGATTAAAGATGCCGGAGGTACGGATTTTGTTGTGGGAGAAGTTATTGAAAAGTCTAAATTTTTAGCTGCTAATCGCGAAACAAAAGAAAAAGGCAAGTCTCCGGCTAAGGCAAAGCAAATGCTTATGGGTATTACCAAGGTATCATTATCAACCGAGAGCTTCCTTTCATCCGCTTCTTTCCAGGAGACTGCTAGAGTCTTGGTAATGGCAGCCAGCGAAGGCAGAGAGGACAAGCTTAAGGGTCTTAAAGAAAACGTAATTATTGGAAAGCTTATCCCCGCTGGCACTGGTCTCAGGCAAAGGCAGGTTGAAAATAAAGCCAGCGAAGAAAAATAGTAAAAATACGGTTCCGCGTTGCGGAGCCGTATTTTTATTAGTCTATATTGAGATAAGTTGACAAATATTTTAAATGGCTTTATTATGCTTCCATGACAGAAGATAAGAAAAATTATGAAATCAGTTTTCTTACCGTTGCTGACGAAGATATAAATGAAGTTGCTAAGATTATTTCTAAGCACGGAGCCTCAATTATTGACGAGGTGAAAACTTCCAAAATAAAATTGGCTTATCCTATAAAACGCGAGAATTTCGCCAATTTCAGCTATCTTTGTTTTTCCGCTGCCACTGATGTTATTAAAAAAATAAACAATGATTTAAAGTTGAATTCTAAGGTTTTGCGATTTTTAATTATCACTCCTCCGGTCGTCAAATCGGTTATTTCTCAAAAAGAAAGAAGAAGAATCACTGAGCCAATGATTACCGGCAAAGAAGAAAAAAGCGAGCATCGAAAGAGCGAATCAAAACCAGCGCCAGCATTAAGCAATGAAGAATTGGAAAAGAAATTAGAGGAGATATTAAAGTAATCGCTAATAACGCGAATTTGCATTATTTGCTATAAATTTGCATTATTCGTGAACGCTTCATGAATTTAAATAAAGTTTTTATAATAGGAAATTTAACAAGAAATCCTGAGCTTAGAATGTTGCCTTCGGGTGCGCCGGTGGCTTCTTTCGGAGTGGCTACTAATCGGGTTTGGAAAAATCAGCAAGGAGAGAAACAAGAAGAAGTGGAATTTCACAATGTAGTTGTTTTTGGAAGACAAGCGGAGATTGCTAATCAATACTTGGCCAAAGGACGCTCGGTTTTTGTGGAAGGCAGGCTTCAGACAAGAAGCTGGGATGCGCCTGACGGCGCCAAGCGCAATCGAACGGAAATTATTGCGGAGCGCATTCAATTCGGTCCGAGAGCTTCCGGAGGATTTTCCAAGTCAGAGTATGAGCCAAAAAATGATTCAGCTGGCACAGAAAGCGTGGACGCGGCTTCTAAAAACGAGCTTCCGGAAATTGATATTAATGAAGGAGAAATTAAGCCAGAAGATTTACCGTTTTAATTAACCATTATCACTAATCACTAACCACTAATTACTATGCAATGTTTCTTTTGTTCGCAAAATTTAAAAGAGATTGATTATAAGGAATCTGACATGCTCAGGCGTTTTATTTCCTCACAAGGCAAAATTATTGACCCTAAATATACCGGCGCATGTTCCAAGCATCAGCGGATGATTGGCCGCGCTGTTAAAAGAGCAAGATTTTTAGGATTGCTTTCTCCGATTAGAAAGTAAATTTAATTAAAATAATTTCAATTACAAAACTTATTTTAGCTTTGTAATTTTCTTGGCAATTTTCTTGATGGATACTTTAATTTTTCAAGCTATTTACGGGTTGAGCCATCGTTTTTGGTTTTTAGACTATTTGGGCATTTTCCTTGCCCAGTATCTGCCTTATTTTTTGATTTTAATTACTTTATTTTTAATTTTAAATCTAAAAAAATGGCAAGAAAAAATTTATTTTATCTCCTTAATTGCATTTTCAGTGATTATTTCAAGAGGCCTAATTACCGAAATTATCAGATTTGTTTATGATAAACCAAGGCCTTTTGCCGTTTTAGATATCGAAACCTTAGTTAGTCATATTAGTTCGCCGGCTTTTCCTTCGGGGCACGCCGCCGCTTATTTTGCCCTAGCATCTGCCATTTTTTTTCTAAATAAAAAATGGGGCATCAGATTTTTAATTGCAGCAGCTTTAATGGCTTTAGGCAGGATTTTTGTAGGCGTTCATTGGCCGGCTGATGTTTTTGTTGGCGCGCTTATCGGAATTTTAAGCGCTGTTGCATCTTATAAATTATTAGTAAAATATGACGATCATCACCAAGTGAATTCTTTAGTTGATGATAATATCGGAATTTCTCCTGAAAAAAATGCCTAATATCAAACGCTCGGCTCCGGTTTTAATTATTTTAGCGGTTTTAAATTTATTTATTTGGCAGCAGATTGTTTTTAAAGCTCCAGCTGGCGCGCTGGAGCTTTATTTTTTTGATGTCGGTCAAGGCGACAGCGGGCTTATTATTTTGCCCGGTAATGTCAAAATTTTAGTTGACGGCGGTCCGAGTAATAAAGTAATTGGTCAATTAGAGGAAGTCATGTCGCCTTCTGACCGGTATATTGATTTAGTTATGCTTTCTCATCCTCAGCTTGACCATTTTTCCGGATTGATTGATGTTTTGAAGAGATATGAGATTGGAGCCTTTATTTTTAACGGTCAGGCTGGAAGCACATTGGCTTTTAATGATTTGGAAAAAATTATTGAAGAAAATAAAATTAAAACTTTGGTTTTGTCCGGCGGAGACAAAATCAGCCATCAAGACAGCGAGATAGAGTTTTTATTCCCCAACAAAGAATTTTTATCAGGCAAGGACTTGAATGATACTTCGCTGACTTTTATTTTAAGAAGCCAAGAAGCAAAAGCTTTTTTTGGCGGAGATATCGGATTCAAGGCGGAAAAATATTTAATGAAAAATTTTGATATTAATGTCGATATTTTAAAAGTATCCCATCACGGCTCTAAATATTCTTCGTCTGAAGAATTTTTAGAGCATGCCAGTCCGCTCGTTTCGGTTATTGATGTTGGCAAAAACAGCTACGGACACCCAACCAACGAAACATTGAGCCGATTAGCCAAAATTGGTTCCTTGATTTTTCGCACTGATAAAGACAACCTGGTTAAATTGACGGTAAAAGACGGCGCTCTTAACATTTTTAAAAATAAGATTTATAATCAATAATTAAAAATAAGCCGTTTTTTAAGAGAATAATAAAATTTATTTTAACTAAAATGCCTGATTTCAAAGAAGAAAAAACTTTAGTGGTAATAAAGCCCGATGGAGTTAAAAGAGGCTTAGTGGGCGAAATTATCAGCCGGCTGGAAAAAGTCGGTTTGAAAATTATCGCTATGAAAGCCGTAAGAATCGAAGAGGGAGTGGCTTTAAAACATTACGGCTATAATGAAGAGTGGTTTGAGAAAGTCGGCGCCAAGGTAAAAGATTTTTACGTTCGCGTTGGTTTTGATCCAGGCGAAGATTTTAACAAGCTTTCCCATAAAGAAATTGGAAAATTAATTCAAAAATGGAACGTTGATTTTTTAACTGAAGGAATTGTTGTAGCTGTTATTTTAAAAGGCTTTAATGCGGTTGAAGTGGTAAGAAAAATTGTGGGTTCGACTTATCCCAATGAAGCATCGCCCGGTACTATCCGGGGTGATTATTCGGCTGAATCGCCTTTAGTTGCCAATTTAGCCCAAAAAGCCGTGAGGAATTTAATTCACGCTTCTGGTTCAAGTGATGAGGCGAAAACCGAAATTGAACTTTGGTTTAAAGAATCGGAAATTTACGAATAGTTTATTCGTGATTCTTCGCATTGTTGCTGTATTTTTTAGGCCTTGATTTTTTCATTTTTTTCGTTTTATAATAACAATGAGTCCTGACCGCGATTTCTCGGATCAAGGATTTATAAAGGGAAGGGCAAAGTATTTCATTCTTCGGATTGAAATTGAGCCTATCCACCTGGTGAAAGCCGGGATAAATCCAACAGTCAGGGCTCTTGCAAGAGCCCCGCAAAGCGGGGTTTTCACATTTTTATATTGACTTTCAATATTTAAATGATAGTATTAGTGGAATTAAAAAGTTTATAAAATATGAGGCAGTGTCAAATTTGCGAAAAAGGTTCAATAATGCGCGGGTCAAGGAAAAAACTTCGCGGTAATTATAATCCTATTCCAAAAACAAGAAAATATCCCAATCTTCAAATAACCCGTTCCGCTGACGGCCGGCGGATTTTAGCTTGCACAAAATGCATCAAAAAACTTTATAAGCAGAAATAGAATTTTTAAAAAGTTTTTTAATAGCCGGGCTGTAATATAACGGCAGTATACACCCTTGGGGTGGGTGCGGCCCGGGTTCAATTCCCGGCAGCCCGAATGAACAAAGTGAAAGAGGGATGAGCAAGCAAACTGCTTTGCTTGCGTCCGGAATTGAACGCCACAACGATGCGCGAGTTTGCCGAAAGGCAAGACGAGCGCCGCGAGGAGGGGGCTGCGAAAAATTTCCGTCAGGAAATTTATTTGTAGCCAATTCCCGGCAGCCCGAATAGAAATAAAAAGCTCCGAATTGCGGAGCTTTTTATTTCTAGGCTATTTTGTTATTATAAAAAAATGGATCAAATTTTGATTATAATTTTTCAGCTTATTGTTTTGCTTTTTTCCGTAATAATCCACGAAGTCTCTCACGGTCTTGCGGCTTATCGCTTGGGCGATCCGACTGCCAAAAATGCGGGACGCCTGACTTTAAATCCCATAAAACACCTGGATTTTTTCGGCTCTTTTCTATTGCCTCTAACTCTTTTTATTTTCAAAAGTCCGGTGTTATTCGGCTGGGCTAAACCCGTGCCTTTTAATCCGATTTATTTGAAAAACCAAAAAAGAGACAGCGCTTTAATAGGTCTAGCCGGTCCGGGAAGTAATTTTTTAATAGCCGTGATTTTTGGCTTAATCGCTAAAATTTTGGTTGGAGTCGGAGTTATTTCTCCGCTTCTAATTTTTTTTGACGTTATAATTTTCATCAACATTGCTTTAGGGGTTTTTAATTTATTGCCAGTGCCTCCATTAGACGGCTCAAAAATTATTTTTTATTTTTTTCCAGCCTCTGCGGAAAAATACGAAATTATGCTGGAGCAATATGGAGTATTTATTCTATTGTTTGTAATTTTCTTTGGCTTAGGGTTCATTTTTCCAATAATTAATTTCATCTACGGCTTCCTGGGCGCCGGCATCTTGTAATTATGAGCAATATCAGGCAGTTGACTTTTTTAAATTTGTTGATACAATAGTTTTAGGTCGTTAAATCGTTGTAAAAAAAGGGGGTAGTTATGACAAGCAATGCGGATGTCAACACGGGAAATGCAGTCAACTTAGATGCAAGGGTGTGCCAGCTGTGCTTTCAAACAATGGGCGGAAGAGAAGAATGCTGTAACGGCATGCACGTCACCTGTAATGAAGAACACATGGCGGTGAAAGAAGCGAGAGAAGAGCTTTTGAAAGTTGTAAATATCCTGCCGGGCGTTTTTAAAAAGCTAACCCTGGCGGAATTGGCAACAGCCAGGCGCTTTCGCCACATCAGAAAGCTCGCCGAGCAATGCTTTTCTAGGATCAGAGAAAAAATTCATCAGTTTCATGACCTTGTTATTAAATCAATCGAGATCCATCTCCGGAGAGTTTCAGAATTACTCCGGATAGATTTTCCCAAAGAGTTTGTTTTCCCTCAGTTGCGTGCAAGCATTAGCACGCAATAGCAAATCGGGTTTATGAAGGCCGTCTTCATCCAACGACCTTCCCTCCTTCCCGGTTTGCTATGTAGCCGCAGAGAGAAAAGGTTAGCCTTTCCTCTCTGCGGATTTTTTATTTATAATAATCTGGCAAATTGACACTGGATTCAGCCAGCGTTATAATTTAATCTAATTAGCTATTTTTTTAATTATTATTTATGAATAAAATCAATTTTTTATACAAAAATATTTTTTGGGCTATTGGTACGTTAATTTTAATCGCTCTTATCTTTTCTATTTTTTATTCCGGACAAAAAGCGCCTGATGTTTTAAGCTTGGATCAATTAACGCTTAAAATTAACAGCAATGAAGTTTCAAAAATTATTGTGAGCGGCAGTAATTTGGATATTGAGTTAAAAAACGGCGAAAAGCTTATTTCTAAAAAAGAAGCAGAAGCCGGACTTTCCGAAACTTTGAAAAATTACGGGGTTGATATTGCGTCTTTGCAAAAAGTCAGCTTTGAAATAAAAGAAGAATCAGGCGCGCGATTTTGGTTTAGTATTTTAATCCCCGCGCTCTTGCCTCTTTTGATTATCGGTTTTTTGTTCTGGTTGATGTTCAGGCAGGCTAAAACCGGCATGAGCCAGGCTTTTACTTTTGGCAAAGCCAATATCAAGCTTTTCGGCCAGTTTAAAGACAGAATTACTTTTAAAGATGTGGCTGGACTTAAAGAAGCAAAGCAGGAATTGATGGAAATAGTTGATTTTTTGAAAAACCCCAAAAAATATATGGAAATCGGCGCAAGAATTCCCAGAGGCGTTTTGCTTTTAGGTTATCCGGGAACCGGAAAAACTTTGCTTGCGAGAGCTGTTGCCGGAGAAGCCGGAGTCCCCTTTTTTCATATTTCCGCTTCAGAATTCGTGGAAATGTTTGTTGGAGTCGGCGCTGCGAGAACCAGAGATGCTTTTGATACGGCTAAAAAAGCCGCTCCCAGTATTTTATTTGTTGACGAGATTGATGCGGTTGGCCGGGAACGGGGCGCAGGTCTTGGCGGAGGCCATGATGAGCGGGAACAGACTTTAAACCAGATTCTTGTGGAAATGGACGGTTTTGAAAGAAATGACCGGGTAATTGTTTTAGCCGCTACTAACAGGCCGGATGTTTTGGATCCCGCTCTTCTTCGGCCCGGCAGATTTGACCGGAGAATTATTCTGGATTTGCCGGATATCAACGATCGAGAAGAAATTCTAAAAATTCATTCACGAGAAAAAATTTTAAGTAAAGACATTAATTTGCGAAAAGTGGCTGAGCGTACGCCGGGATTTTCCGGGGCAGATTTGGCTAATCTTATGAATGAAGCCGCAATTTTTGCCGCCAGAAAAAATCAGAAGCAAATTGTTCAGCAGGACATTTTAGAATCTATTGAAAAAGTTTTGCTTGGTCCGGAGCGCAGAGGCCGCGTCATTTCCCAATCAGAGAAAGAAATTACCGCTTATCATGAAGCAGGCCACGCCTTGGTTTCTGCAGGTCTTAAGTATGCTGACCCGGTTCACAAAGTTTCTATTGTTGCTCGAGGCCGAGCCGGTGGATACACTTTAAAACTTCCGCTTGAAGAAAGGCATTTAAAAACCAAGTCCCAATTTTTGGCGGATTTGGCTGTAATGCTGGGCGGCTATATTTCCGAGCAATTGACTTTTAATGATGTTTCTACCGGCGCTTCCAATGATTTGCAAAATTCTTCCGAGTTGGCCAGAAAACTTGTCACTAAATTCGGTATGAGTGAAAAACTCGGGCCGATTACTTACGGGAAAACCGAAGAATTAGTTTTTTTGGGCCGGGAAATTGCTCATGAGAAAAATTATTCGGAGAAAATTGCCGCAGAAATCGACAATGAGGTCAAGAGGTTTATCGACCGGTCTTATTTAGCCGCAAAAAAAATTATCAGTTCCCATAAAAAAATCTTGGAAAAAATCGCTAAAGTTTTAATGGAAAAAGAGACCATTGAGCAGGAAGAATTTGACAAGCTTATAAAAAGTTTTAATCTTAAGTCGATAGCGGTGTAATAAAATTGCGCTTCTTTGCGTTTGCGCCTGTAGCTCAGCGGTTAGAGCATCGAGCTTATACCTCGAGGGTCCTTGGTTCGAATCCAAGCAGGCGCATATTTATTATTTTTTTATTTTGCGCGCTTAGCTCAGTGGTAGAGCGACTCGTTTACACCGAGTAGGCCGGGGGTTCGATCCCCTCAGCGCGCACCACTTAATAAATCACAAGGTTTTCTTTAAAGAAAAGAAATTTTTTAATTAATAAATCAATAAAATTTTAAAGTATCAAACCAGCAGAAATGTTGGTTTTTATTTATTATTGACACAATAATCTAATTATGCTATATTTTAAATAGTTCATAAAAATATAAAATCATCTTTGCGTTGTTTATATTAATTTTCATTAAACCAAATCAAGAGGAGGTACACTTGATTACGGTCAAGCAATCTAGGGTTAAGGATAGTATGTGCATTAAACAAAGGACGCTCAAGTTTGAAGACCCACTTGAAGCCGTTGCTCATATCGCGGAGAAGGAATTCATCTGGGGTGGTCAGATCGTCGAGGTTAGTGAAACTCGTATTACGGTAAAAACCAAAGTACTTCACTGTCTCGACACTTCGATTTTCGAGGGGTCGATAGAGGAAATGAAGCCGCTCTTCAAGTTTGCCTGCTATATGACGGAGATCATTCAAAGGGAAAGTGAAATCAAAAATTTTGATAGATTCGGTAGCGTATCGCTATATCCATTTCCTTCTGGTAGTAAACGGGTAAAAGTTTTCGTGATGCTTGTCTGTGGCATAGAGAATATGGATGATATTGGGATTGGTCCTGGTAATAGAATCTGCGACATTGTCGCCGCAGCACAACTTTTGAAAGAAGAACAGTGCTCGTTCCGCGAGGCACTCGCCCTTTAATTCTGCAACAAGGACTAAGCAGACCCGCTTCATCTTAGGATTTAGCGGGTTTTTTATAACTCAAAAAACGAAAACTTTTTTTAATCTGTCGCAAAATATTATTTATAAAACCTGTTTAATTTAAAAAATATAAGGTATTTTAAGGTATTACATTACAGATTCAGACAGGCCCAAGAACAGTGTTTCACGTGAAACACTGTTCTTGGATTTATTAATATAATAATTACTTATAAAATGTTTTACGGCAAACATTTCATAAGTAATTTAGTGATTTAGTTATATTTTGAGTTAAATAGCGCAAATTTAGCATATCGCCTATTTTTAAAAAGCTGTTTCCTATTGATAGAATCGGCATTTTTAAACTTGTTCAAGTATGTATAGGTTTTTTGAGATATATTACTAAAAAATGTTTTACGCTAAACATTTTAATAAAATATTTTGAGTGCCAATGTTTCACGTGAAACATTGCATCTGATTTTTATTAAAAATGTTTTTCATAAAACATTAAAGTAACTGTTTTTCATAAAACTTTTGAGTAAATGTTTCACAGCAAACATTTAAAAGATTTTTTGAAAAACTTTACTACGATGTTTCACGTGAAACATCGTCAACTTGTTTTTTAATGATTCACGCAAAACATTAAAATTTAAATGGCAAAATGCACCAATGTTTCACGTGAAACATTGGTGTTAGGCGCTTGTTTTTGGTCGTATTTTTTTCATTAAATCAGCTATAGTTATTTAATGAAAGTTATTTCCTGTTGATATAACTACTATTTTTAAGCGAATACAGATTCCTGCTAATTTTTGTTTTAAATAGGCATATTAGGGTTATTTCAAAATGTAATGTTTCACGTGAAACATTACTGACAGGAAATCCGCAAATGTTTCACGTGAAACATTTGCGTATTTTTTTGTGACACTCAAAATCTGTTATAAAACGTTTCACGCTAAACACTTTATAACAGATTTTGAGTACAATCTATAAAAATGTTTACCGGCAAACATTTTTATCACATAGTTATATTTTGCGACAGATTATTGCATCTGTGTATGATATGGAAAACTATGCACGATACGTGAAACATTATTTATAATTTGATACAATTATTAGATGAATAAAAGATCAGAATTGGGAAAATTGGGAGAAGATATTGCCTGTAGATATCTTGTGGAAAACAATTTCCAGATCATTGAAAGAAATTTCAGAGAGCCCTGGGGAGAAATTGATATTGTCGCAAAAGATAAGGATAAAACCTTGGTCTTTGTGGAGGTAAAGACCGTCAGTCAATTGACTCAAGCGACTCAAGATATTGATAGCCAAATTTCTGCAGAAGATCAGCTTACTCAATCAAAGCTTCAGAAATTGCAGAAAACCGCTTCTTTGTATGTCGGACATTATCCAGAGTTAGTTAATGATGATTTTGGCTGGCAAATTGATTTAGTTGCTATAACCTTAATTAAGGGAATTAATTTTGAACTTACTGAAGAGATTAGTGAAGAACTTGCCGAATTATTGACAACTAATGGAAAAAAATATGTAATTAAGCATTATAAAAATATATGAAGATTGACGGAAAAAAAATAGCTCAAGAAATCATTGAAAAATTAAAATCTCAGCCAAAGCCGGAAAAAATTTTCGCGGCTATTTTAGCGGGAGACGACAAGGCGTCAGAAAGTTTTTTGAAACAAAAAGAAAAAATTGGCAAGGAATTGGGAATAGATTTTCGCATTTATCGCTTATCAGTTGAATTGAAAAATGACGATCTGCGCAAAGAAGTTTTAAAAATCGCGCTTCTTAAAAAAGTTGGCGGCGTAATTGTCCAGTTGCCTTTGCCCGAGCATATTAATAAACACTACATCCTAAATGTTATTCCTCGAGAAAAAGATGTTGATGTAATGAGCGAGAGAGCTTTGGGCGCATTTTATGCTGGCCGAAATTCAGTGTTGCCTCCGGCAGTTGAAACATTGAAAGAAATTTTAGAGAGAGAAAATTTTGAATTAAAAAATAAAAAAGTAGCAGTAGTGGGTAGGGGATTTTTAGTGGGAAAACCGATTGCCGTTTGGCTGACGGATAAAGTAAAAGAACTGACTGTTTTTGGCAAAGACGGAGAATTAGCGGAATTGAAAAATTATGATTTTATAATCACCGGAGTTGGTAAAGCTGGTTTGATAAATTTAGAAATATTGAAAGATGGCGCCGGGGTGGTTGATTTTGGATATGATTTTAACGAGGATGGGAAAATTCAAGGGGATTTGGAAACTAACAATCTAATAAGCCAAGCAACTAACAAGCTAAAATTTTACACTCCAACCCCAGGTGGCACTGGCCCGATTCTTGTGGCAAAACTTTTTGAAAATTTTTATAAATTAAATATCTGATTTTTATTTAAAATTTGCGCGATTTCGCAAGTTGTAAATAGAAATAACCGTATTAATTTCAAAAAATTATTTGCTTTTTTTAAATTTCGTGGTATATATTTAATAGTTTTTTGAATAACAGCAAAAAGGAGAGACTGCCATGACAGCGCTGGGATGGTTGAAACACATTTTTTTAAAAGGGTCAACTTTTGGAGCTAAAGACATAAAACGAAATGAAAAATTATCAAGAGTTTTAAAGTTGGTACTGCGGACGTCTAAGCAGGATTGGAAATTTGAAAAAAATAGAAAAGTTGTAAAAGACACCATTCCTCATAAGATTTGTACTGGTCTTGATCTTGTTGCGTCTGACGGTTTTTCCGCGTCGTTTTACCTTCCTCGGTATGAGATTGATAAATCAAGAGAGCCGATTAATATTTATGAAAATTGGCCGCATTTTTTCAGCCTCGTTCCAGATAAGGGATTTATGACATTTCATTCGGCTGACGATGATATATTTTGTAAGGGGGAAATTATAGGCATGGTAAATTCGGAAGTAGTAATAGAAGAAATTACAAGAGATAGAACTTGCGCAGAAACAGATTTACTGGATTTTTTTGATGAATTAAGGGCGTATTTTAAAGAGAAGAGATAATATAATAATTTAAATCCTCGATAAGTTTATCGGGGATTTTTTTATTTGAAAAGACTGTCTATCTTTTATATAATTCTATTATGAAAAATATGAGAAAACTAAAAAGAATACCTGATAGGGGAATATTAGGCGGAGTGTGTGCCGGTTTGGCTTATTATTTGGGGATTCCCGTTTGGGTCGTAAGAGTGGTCTGGGCGGTTGTAATTTTATGGCTCGGCTTTGGAATTTTGCTTTATCCGATTTTCTGGATTTTTATGCCCAAGGAATCTGCCCCTGAAGATTTTAATGAAAGAACCGGATAGCTCTTATGATAAAATTAATAAAAAGTTTTAAATTTGCTCTGCAGGGGTTAAAAGAAAATCTGATTTATGAAAGAAATTTTCAGCTGATGATAGTTGTTGCTTTATTGGTAATTTTTGCAATGTTTTATTTTAAAGTAAGCAGTTTAGAAAAAGCCGTTCTTTTTACTACTATTTTTTCAGTCCTGATTTTGGAATTATTCAATAACGTGGTTGAAAGAATTATGGATTTTATTCAGCCTAAATATGACGAACAAGTAAAAATTATCAAAGATTTGTCAGCTGCTATAGTTTTAATCGCCAGTCTTGGCGCGATAATCATAGGACTTATAATTTTTATTCCGCATTTTTTGAGATATTAAAAAAGGGCTGGACCAAAAATGGTCCAACCCTGTATATAAAAAGCATTTTATTTTTCCATCTGTTCCATTACGTATTTAACTATGAATGGAAGAATGATGGTTGCATCGCAGTGTACTTCGGCAAATTTGCCGTGGATATCCATCTTTTTCCAAGATTTGCCTTCATTGTAAGTGCAGCCTGAAAGATGTCCGAGCCACATTGGATCAGGCGCAATACGGCATCCATACGAGAATTGCTTAAGCGGAATTTTTTTGTCACTTGTTCGGTTGCGTATTATTTCCAGAAGCGGCGCGACGTTTTGGATATTGTTGCGCGGCACTCCGCCTCCTATCGTGAATATTCCCATTCGTTTTGAGCGAACGGCCATATCCACAAGAATCTCGGTATCGCGCTCCAAATTCATCACAAGCGGTTTTTTCCCCGATTTCTGGCGGATTAGGTTGTGGACATAGAAATCGTTGCCGATTTCCGAATCCACAAACGCCGGCACAAACACCGGCACCTTTTTCTGATAAGCCGACTTGAGTATTCCTCGCTCATCGGGATATTTCTCAGCCAAATACTTTCCTATCATTAAATGGAACAGCGTTGGACTGATTGGTTTCGGCTTTCTGCCGAAATTTTTTAAAATACTGTCAATCGCTTCGTCTAGGTGGTCAAAATTTGTTTCCGGCTCCAAAGTGTCAGTCACTCTATTGAGCGAGCGTTTTGCTAGCGCGTGGTCGTCCACCTCCGGGTTATGCTTGTAGTGTTTTAATCCCAAAGACTGTATCAATCCATGCGCCATTAACGCTCCGGTGGCTGAAATTCCTTTTATCCAGCCTTTGTCAATCATATCGCAGAAAATTAAAGACATCTGAGCGATGGTCATTGCTCCGGAAATTGTCAAAAACACCGAGCAATCTTTGTCATCAATCATTGCCTTTAATATTTTGGCGCCTTGCACGACATCTGCGGCAAGCCCGTCAAAACCACTTAAGTCGTTTTCCAGTAAATCGCTAACAGAAGTTATTGCGTATTCCCTTCTTTCTTTTAGCGAATAAAATATTACCGGCAAAACAAACTGAGGGTCAGCGAAAACCACATTAGAAAAATGCCCGTCTTTCACTTGTTTGGGATTTGCCAATCCGAACTGGTTGATGAATATGGCGGGATGGTTGTAAAGTTGGCATGAAACTCTTTCTGGATAGCCTCCGACAATCACTAATTTGTCGCTTGAAGAAGAAGCGCAACTATAATTTTCTGAAGTGACAACCATTTTAAGCATTTTGCAGCCAACCATTCTGTTTAGAAGGGCTGCCAAAGGGGTATTCGGCTTGCCGTCGTAAATCGCCACAGGCGGTTCATTATCAAGAGTCCATTTGTAAAAAGTTTCTGTTGCTTCGCCGAGCATTCTTGCGCCAAAAGAACATTGGCGCATGGCGTAGACGATTTCTGCGACAGTATTGCACTTTTGCAGATCAATCGGCGCTAACTCTTCAAACGGTTGCTTCTTTTTACATATTCTCCTATCCGCTTTCACTTTTGCCTCCTTTGAATTTTATAAGTTTTAGTTGCTTTTAAATTTGTTTTTCTGTTTTATATTGTCAAAAATACTATCACAAAATTAACACAAAGAATAAACTTGTCAACGTAATAAATAATTTTAATTAAAATTATTTATTATAAAAGACCAATCAATTCCTTTTTCTTTTTTTCAAGAAGCGCTTTGCTAGTAGTTTCAATATTGATTCGGATTAGCGGTTCAGTGTTTGACGGTCTTAAATTAAACCACCATTCGCCAGCCGGTGAATTAAATTCCATTGTTAGGCCGTCAATATGAGAAATTTTTAACGCTTGATTTTTATATTGTTCTTCAATTTTTTTAATCAAAGAACCTGCGTTGCCTTTGATATTAATTTCTCCGGAGCGGTAATATTGCGGCAGTAAATCATTAAAAGCAGGCAGCTTATAAGGCAATTTTGAGACGGCGTTAATAATATGAACGGCGGCCAGAATTCCCGAGTCAAAATATAACTTTTCTTCACCGGGATTTTGGTGGCTAAAATAATAATGGCCCGAGCGCTCTGCGGCAAAATCAATATTTTTTTTCCGCATAAGGTTTTTTATAAAATAGTGCCCTACTCTTGATTGAATTATGAATTTAGAATTATGAATTATAGGGTTTATTTTTTTATTATTTATTCCCGATTCATTATTCGTAATTCCCCGTCTAATCAGCCAGCCCGTGCTTACATCAACAATAATTTTTTTTGATTTAAGTCGCCAGATTAATAATTTTGCTGTGACATCAGGGTTGATAAAACGTCCGCAGTCATCCATTAAAAACATCCGATCTCCGTCAGCGTCAAAGATTATTCCTAAATCGGCTTTGTGGTGAAGAATAGCAAGGCGCAAATCGCTCATGGCATTTTTCTTAAGCGGATCCGGTCCGTGTGCGGGAAAATTGCCATTGGGCTCGTTATTAATAAAATAAGTTGTAAGCCTTAAGTTCTTACTTGTCAGTTGTTTTAAAATCGGCCCCGTGGTCCCATTAGAACAATCGAATACAGCCTTTAGTTTTTTATGAGGATTTAAAAACTTTTTAAGAAAATTAGTATAAATTTCTAAGTGATTCATTACAATTTTAAATCAATGAATTAACTGATTAATCGTAAAATTTCTTTTCCGCTAATCGGCGCGGCATTTTTTCCGATAATTTTCAAGCCGTTATATTCTTTGGGGTTATGAGAAGCGGTAACCATTATTCCCAAATCAGCTTTTAGTTTATTAGCTGTAAAATAAAACATAGGCGTTGTTGATAAGCCAATCTTAAAAATTTTAGTTTTTTTATCCTGAATTTTTATTTGATTTATTATTGTCGCATAAAGTTTAGGCGAACTTAGCCGCGCGTCGCAAGCTACGGCGATTTTTTTAAATTTTGGAGAAATGATTTTTTTGATGATTTCTGTTACGATTTTCTCGTTAATCTTTTTAGGATATTTTCCGCGAATATCGTAAGCCTTAAATATTTCTTTTTTCAGAATGCTTGGCATATTTGAATTTTAGCTCATTTTAATGTTAAATTAAAGTAATGTCTCGAAAGCATAAAGATAAAAACAGGAGGAAAGAAAAATCTGAAGAGAAAAAAAATAGTGATTTTTTTGAATCGCGCCTTCATCCAGAAACAAAAAAAAGCGTTTGGGCAATAATATTCTTAGGTGTTTCCATAATTTTGCTTTTAGCCAAATTTCAGAATGCCGGACCGGCTGGAAATTTATTTTATGATATTTTTGAGAGTCTTTTTGGCTGGGGATATTATCTTTTGCCTTTGATTTTTTTAATAATGGCCGGAGTTTTTTTGTCTTCAGAAAGGCGAAAAATTTACGGAATTACTTTTATCGGAGCTGTTCTTTTTGTTTTAGCCGGCTTGGGTTTGATAGACTTAATTTTTCCTCCAGAGGGAGGATTTATAGGAAAGGCAGTGGGATTTTTAGAAAAGTTTTTTGGCTATGTCGCTTCTATTATAATTTTAATTCTTGTTAGTTTGGCTTCTTTGCTTGTTATTCTTAATCTGCCCATAAAAATAAGGCAACTAATTGATTTTTTTGGAAGTTTTAAAAACGCTGAATCAGACGATTTAGCTATTGAAGAGACTCAAGAAGCAATAAATGAAGAATTAGAGGAAGAGCTAGAAGCTGGAGAGATTGAGGAGGTCGAGGGGAAAGAGTTGTCTTTAAAAGAGGCTGCGATTAATTATGGCAAAGACATGGTTTCGGCGATTGGGTTAAAAAAAGACGTAAGGCAAACAGTTCTTTCCAGTCAGGGGCCAAAAGTTGATTATATTGCGCCGCCATTAGACCTTTTAAGGTCTTCAGTGGAAAAACCCACTGTCGGAGATTTACGCGCTAGCGCCAATATTATCAAAAGAACATTAGAAGGGTTTGGCATTCCCGTAGAAATGGGTGAAATAAATATCGGGCCGAAAGTTACTCGCTATACTTTAAAACCGGCTGAAGGGGTTAAACTTTCCAGAATTACCGCTTTAAGCCAAGACTTGTCTCTAGCCTTAGCTGCCCATCCTATAAGAATTGAGGCGCCGATTCCAGGAAAGTCTTTGGTCGGTATTGAAGTTCCCAATAAAGTTACGGCTATTGTAAGATTAGGCAGTTTGATGCATTATCCGGATTTTAATACTTCCGGCCTTTTGGGTTTTGTTTTGGGTCGAGATGTTACCGGTGAGCCGATTTTTGTTGATATCGAAAAAATGCCTCATATGCTTATTGCCGGAGCAACAGGCTCCGGAAAATCTATCGCCTTGCATACCTTGATTATTTCTCTTCTTTATAAAAATTCTCCTCAAACCTTAAAACTTATTTTAATTGACCCAAAAAGAGTGGAGCTTTCTATTTATGATAAATTGCCTCATTTAGTTTCTCCGGTAATTACTGATGCCAAAAAAACCATTGGCGTTTTCCGCTGGGCTATTGATGAAATGGACAGGCGCTATGATCTCCTTTTAGCGGCTGGCTCGCGCGATATTCAAAGTTATAATAAAAAAAATCCCAATGATTGTCTGCCTTATTTATTAATGGTAATTGATGAATTAGCTGATTTAATGGCTACCTATGGAAGAGAGATCGAAGGTTCGATTGTTCGTTTAGCTCAAATGGCTCGAGCTACCGGCCTTCATTTGGTGGTTTCCACTCAAAGGCCTTCAGTAGAAGTAATCACCGGCCTTATTAAGGCCAATATTACAACTCGTGTTGCTTTGCAAGTTGCCAGTCAAGTTGATTCCCGGACGATTTTGGATTTAAGCGGCGCGGAAAAGCTTCTGGGAGGCGGCGATATGCTTTTTGTTTCCACCGACTTATCCAAGCCCAAGCGTATTCAAGGCGCTTATATTAGCGAAGAGGAAATTAATAAAGTTGTTAATTTTATAAGGGAAAACAATAAGAGCATCATTCCGGAGGAAACGCCGATTTTTGAAAACAATAATGGAACTGGAGCAAGTCAGGATATTTTTTCTGATTATTCCGATTTGGAAAATGATGATGATCTTTATGAGCAGGCAATTGATGTAGTAAAAGAAGCCCAAAAAGCTTCAGCCTCGCTTCTTCAGCGCAGGCTTAAAGTCGGTTATGCCCGAGCCGCCAGGCTTCTTGATATGATGGAAGCCAAAGGCATAATCGGACCCGGTGATGGAGCTAAACCAAGAGATGTTTACATTAAAAGAGTAAACGATTAGTATAGTTTTATAATTTAAGAATATGGAAGACACGGATCAAAAAAAATTTCACGAATTATTTAAAGAGCTTCTTTCTGTAAGAAACTTGAATATAGAAAAACTGCATGAATTAAGCGCCGTGCCCCGGCGTTATTTGACCGCATTTTTTGAGGCTGATTTCAAAAAACTTCCAGCCGCTCCTTATGTAAGAGGTTATTTAGAAAAAATTTCTGAAATTATCGGCATTGATAGCGAAGAGCTTTGGCAAGCTTATAAAAATGAGAGCGAATCAAAAACTTCCGGCCCTAAAGATTATTTTCCTTCCAATCGGTTTGCTATCAAAACAATCAATAAAAAAAAGATATTTTTTGGAATTATTGCGGTTTTTGTTATAATTTATCTGACTTTGCGCGTTGATGAAGTAGTGGGCATTCCGCAAATTGAAATAATCGTTCCAACGGCCGAAACTATAATAACCAGCGAATCAATTATTAAATTATCAGGGACGGTAAATGCCAACGATAAATTAATGATTAACGGAGAGGAAATTTTAGTGGAAAGCAACGGCCATTTTGAAAAAAATTTTATTCTTCAGCCGGGCAGAAATATTATTGAGTTTAAAGCGAAAAGATTTTTAGGAAAAGAAATCACGGCTTCAAGAGAAGTGATTTATAATTTTTCCCAGTAATATGCAATAAATTATTAAAATAATTTTAAATTATGGCAAAACAAAAAGAACAAAAAAGCGACGATAAAAATCAGGATCTAGAAAAACTTCTTGAGTCCTTGCAGGATAAATTCGGCGAAGGCTCGATAATGAAGCTGGGCGACGTCAAAAAAGTCGATGTTGAGGTTGTCTCTACCGGCTCATTTTCCCTTGATGCGGCTTTGGGAGTCGGTGGTTTTCCCAGAGGAAGAATTGTGGAAATTTTTGGACCTGAATCCAGTGGAAAAACAACCTTAGCGCTTCATGCGGTTGCTGAAGCTCAAAAAAAAGGCGGTAAAGCCGCTTTTATTGACGCGGAACATGCCTTAGACCCGGAATACGCTAAAAAAATCGGGGTAAAAGTAGCTGATTTGCTTATTTCTCAGCCAGACAGCGGAGAAGAGGCTTTAAATATTTTAGAGAGTTTAGTTCGCTCTTCAATGATAGACATAGTTGTTATTGATTCCGTGGCCGCTTTAACGCCAAAAGCAGAAATTGAAGGCGAAATGGGAGCGCAGTATATTGGCCTTCAAGCTAGACTTATGAGCCAGGCTTTAAGGAAAATAACGGCCTTAGCTGACCGTACCAAAACATTAATAATTTTTATAAATCAATTAAGGGACAAAATAGGCATGATGGGTTATGGCGAGCCGACTACTACGCCGGGCGGTCGGGCTTTAAAATTTTACGCTTCAGTGAGAATCGACATAAGAAGAATTGCTCAAATTAAAAAAGGAGAAGAAAGCGTCGGCAATCGCGTCAGAGCTAAAGTGGCGAAAAATAAAGTTGCCGCGCCTTTCAAAGTTGCAGAATTTGATATAATGTACGGACAAGGCATATCTTATGTCGGCGATATTTTAAATACTGCCTTAAAGCTCGGAAAAGTAAGCCGTAGCGGGAATACTTATAGTTTTGAAGGGGAAAAATTGGGAGTCGGCTTGGATGCCGCTGTAGTAAAATTAAAAGAAGAAAAAGAATTGCTGAATAAAATCAAAAAATCAGTTCAGCAATAAATAAAATGCAATATAACACGCCTTACGGAATAAAATTGAACATTAATGCCATTGCCAAGGAGATAATCGGATATATGAAAGAAGACAACAAGCGCAAATATAAGGTAATCATCGGCTCTGATTCCGAAAGGCGCGAAAATAATTCTGCTGATTTTGTGACCGCTATTGTTGTCCATCGGGTTGGCAACGGCGGCCGTTATTTTTGGCGCAGGCTCGAGCAGGGTAATATCTTTAATTTAAGGTCCAGAATTATCCAAGAAGTTATGCTTTCTCTTGATGCGGCCAAGGAAATTCTGGCTGTTTTAAAAAGCATGGAGGTGCCTGATTTTGATTTTGAGATTCACGTTGATGTGGGAGAAAACGGAGAAACTAAATTGATAATTCAAGAAGTAGTTGGCATGGTTCGGGCTTATAATTTTGAAGCGCGCACTAAACCAGAAAGCTATGCCGCTTCAAAAGTTGCGGACCGGCACGTGTAAAACACCCACAACTCCGACGCAATGTCGGAGCTCCGACAGAATCGTCGGAGCCGACAACTTGCAGCTAATTACCAATTACTTAATTACTTAATTACTAATAACTATATAATGGACAAAATCGTTTTAGATATTGAGACAAAAAATACTTTTTCTGAAGTTGGGCGCGATAATTTTGGCGCCTTAGAGGTTTCTTTAATCGGCCTTTATTCTTACAATAAAAACGAATATTTTAGTTTTGAAGAAAATGAAATTGAAAAAGCCGGAGATTTTTTAAAAAAAGCCGATCTTATTATCGGATTTAGCATCAGCCGATTTGATTTGCCGGTGCTCAAAAAACATTTCAATTTCGATCTTTTTTCCATTCCGAGATTCGATATTTTGGATGAAATTGAACTTACGCTCGGCAAAAGAATCGGGCTTGATCTTTTGGCGAAAACAAATCTAGGCAGCGGTAAAAACGGACAGAGCCTGGAAGCGCCGATTCTTTATCGCGAAGGCAAGATTGAAGAGCTGAAAAATTATTGTTTGAACGATGTAAAAATAACCAAAGAGCTTTATGACTTGGCAAAAGAACAGGGCTATTTATTAATTCCCCAGAAAGATGCAAAAGAAAACATCAAAGCTGATTTAGAAATTCCGGTTTTTCAATTTTAATTAAACTCTGCGGGATTTTTCATAATCTTTGGCTCCTAGGTCCTTGATCCCTGTTCTCTATCTTAAAGAATCTTTTTTATTTTTTTTATCGTTTCGCTTAACTCTTTTTTATTAGTGAATTTGCCAAAGCTAATCCTTATGCTATTTTTTATCTTTTTGCTGTTATAGCCGAGCGCGTTTAAAACATAAGAAGGCTTCATCGCTCTGGCGGAACAAGCCGCGCCTGAAGAGACCGCGACTCCAGCTAAGTCTAATTTCATTAATAAATCATTAGCATCGTAATTTGGAAAGCAAATATTTAAGATACTTGGCAATTTTTGAATCATGAATCTTGAAGCATGAATTTTTATCTTACCAGGCGCTATTCCTAATTCATTATTAGTGATTCCATTAATTTCCGCTTTCGGACAGATTTTTTTTATTTCACGCCAAAAATAATTTGCCAGCTCAGTGATTCTTTTCCATTCTCTTTCTCGATTTTTTTCCGCCAATTCAATTGCTTTGGCAAAGCCAACAATTGAAGGAACGTTTTCTGTGCCCGAGCGCAATCCGAATTCCTGGCCTCCGCCGGTAATAATAGAATTCAAAATCTTGATTTTAGAATTTTGATTTTTAACATATAGCATTCCGATTCCTTTAGGTCCGTAAATTTTGTGAGCTGACAAAGTCATCAGGTCAACGCCGAGTTTATCAACATCGCAATTTAAAAATTGAAACGCTTGAGTTGCGTCAGTGTGAAAAACGGGGTATGAGCCGTAAGTAGCGCGAAAATTTTTGATAATCTCAGATATTTTTGTTATTGGCTGAATAGTCCCGATTTCATTATTAGCGTACATTATGGAGATTAAAATAGTGTTTTCGTTAAGTGAATTCTTCAATTTTTTTAAGTCAATAAAACCTTGTCTATTAACCGGCAAGTAAATTATTTCAATGCCGTCGCGTTCAAGATCTCGGCAGGTTTCCAAAATGGATTCATGTTCAATTGAAGAAACAATTATGCGTGGAATTTTAAATTTTGAATTTTGAAGTATGATTTTATTTTCCCCAATTCCCAATTCCTGATTTCTGATTCCTTTTAATAAGCCTCTAATTGCTAAATTATTGGCTTCAGTAGCCGAACCGGTAAAAATTATTTCTCGAAAATCAGCGCCAATAATTTTAGCGATTTTTTCTCGAGATTCATCAACCGCAGTGATCGCTTTTTGGCCGTAAGAGTGAAGACTGCCGGGATTGCCGAATTTTTCGCTAAAATAAGGGCTCATCGCACGCAAAACTTCTTTATCAACCGGCGTGGTTGCCGCGTAATCCAAATAAATTCGTTTCATTGTTTAAAAAAATAAATTTTTATATAATATTGTATCACAATTAATACACAATTAATAAAAGACTGCTTCACTCTTGAAGAAAGACCGTAATAATGCTATAATTAACAATTAAAAAGCATAACAGCTAATTATTTAGCGCGTTTTCTAATTATTTAATTAAATTATTTATGAATTTTCAGCGATTTACAATCAAGGCCCAAGAAGCCTTGCAAAACGCCCAGGATTTGGCAGCTAAAGAGAATCATGGCGAACTTAAGATTATCCACCTTTTGATTGCTTTGGTTTCTGATGACCAGTCATTAGTCCGGCCGATTTTAGTGAAAGCCAGCGTAAATTTAGACTCTTTAGCTAAAGCGCTTTATGAGGAGCTTAAACATCAGCCTAAAATATTTGGCGGAGTTAATGTTGCCCAGCTTTATCTTTCCAATGAATTAATGGGAGTATTGGATAAAGCGGGTAAGATTGCGACTCAGCAAAAAGATGAATTTATTTCTTGCGAACATTTGCTTTTGGCGATTTTGGAAAGCGCTTCTCCAGCCGCTTCTATTATGGAGAATTTCGGCTTAAGGCGGGAATCTGCCTTGCGTATTTTGGCACAATTAAGAGGTTCTATGAGGGTAACTGACGAAATGCCGGAAAGCAAATTTCAAGTTTTGGAAAAATATGCGGTTAATCTTACGGAAGCTGCCAGACGCGGCAAGCTTGATCCGGTTATCGGCCGGGAAGAGGAACTTAGAAGAGTAATTCAGGTTTTAAGCCGGAGGACAAAAAACAATCCGGTGTTAATAGGAGAGCCAGGCGTTGGAAAAACCGCGATTGTTGAGGGGTTAGCTCAAAAAATTATAAGCGGCGAAGTTCCTGAGTCTTTAAAAACAAAAGAAGTTCTTATGATGGACCTTGGTTCTTTGATTGCCGGCACAAAATTCCGCGGTGAATTCGAAGACCGGCTAAAGGCTTTTATTAAGGAAATTCAACAGGCTAGTGGGAAAATTATTCTTTTTATTGACGAAATTCATATGATTGTAGGCGCTGGTTCAGCCGAAGGTGCGGTTGATGCTTCTAATTTGCTTAAACCTGCTTTGGCTCGAGGCGAACTTCATACAATCGGAGCGACTACCATCAGGGAATACCAGCGTTATATTGAAAAAGACCCGGCTTTAGAACGCCGTTTTTCTCCGGTTATGGTGGAAGAGCCGTCTCTTGCTGATAGTATTGCTATTTTGCGCGGTTTAAAAGAAAAGTACGAAATTCATCACGGCATTAGAATAAATGATGAGGCGATTATTGCCGCTGTTAATCTTTCTGCTCGATATATTACTGACCGTTTTTTGCCTGACAAGGCAGTCGATTTAATTGATGAAGCGGCGTCAGCCAGAAAATTGGAAAGCGAAAGTATGCCTCAAAATATTGATAAGATCAGACGGGAAATCACTCATTTGGAGATTGAAAAATCAGCCCTGTCTAATGAAGCGAAAACAAGCGCTTCCGCAGAAAGAACAAAAATAAAAAACCGAATTAAAGAAATTGACCGCAAATTAAAAGAGTTGAAAGAAGAAAATGAAAATCTCTCTAGCGGATGGCAGGCGGAAAAAGTTACTTTTGGCCATTTCCATAGTTTGCGTAAAAAAATTGAAGATTTAAAACGGGAAGCGGAGCTGGCCGAGCGCGATGGCAACTTAGAAGCCGTTGCTCGGGTAGTTTATGGCGAATTGCCAAAAGCTGAAACAGAGCTGAAAAATTTTGAAAAAAGATTTTTAATCAAAGAAGGCAAGGAAGGCAAGGAAGGCAAGTCTGGTAAAGGCACGGCATTTAAATTTATTAAAGACGCGGTTGATGAGGAAGATATTGCTCAAGTCATTGCCAAGTGGACCGGTATTCCGACATCTCGGCTTTTGGAGTCTGAAATGGAAAAACTTTCTAAAATTGAAAGCGAGCTTTCAAGCCGGGTAATCGGCCAAAACGAGGCTATTAAATCAGTAGCTAATTCATTAAGAAGAGCGCGCGCTGGATTATCAGACGAAGATAAGCCTCTGGGCAGTTTTATGTTTTTAGGGCCGACCGGCGTAGGCAAAACAGAGCTGGCGCGGGCTTTGGCAGAATTTATGTTTAATGATGAAAAAGCCCTAATTAGAATTGATATGTCTGAATATATGGAGCGCCATGCTACAGCTCGGCTTATTGGTTCTCCGCCCGGTTATGTGGGCCACGAAGAAGGCGGACAATTGACGGAAATAATAAGACATCGGCCGTATAGTTTAATTTTATTTGATGAAATTGAAAAAGCTCATCCGGAAGTTTTTAATCTTTTGCTTCAGGTGCTCGATAATGGCCGCTTAACGGACAGCAAAGGGAAAACCGTTAATTTTAAAAATGCCGTTATTATTTTAACTTCCAATGTTGGCAGTGAATATTTCCGCGAAATTTCACGATTGGGCTTTTCTATCGGGACAAAAGGTTCTGAAGAAGAAAACCAAATAGAAACATTTAAAGAGCGTGTTAAAGGAGCTCTAAAAGAAACTTTTAGGCCGGAATTTTTGAATCGTTTGGACGATATTATAGTATTTAATCCTTTAAGGCAGGCAGAAATTGGAAAAATTGTCGATTTGCAACTGGAACGTTTGAGTAAAAAACTTGTTGGCCGCGGAATTAATATAGTTTTTGACGATTCTTTGAGAAAACATATTATTGAAAAAGGTTTTGATCCGGAATACGGCGCACGGCCGATTAAAAGGCTGATTCAAAAACTTATTCTTGACGAATTATCGGACAGAATTATTAAAGGCGAGCTTAAAAATGCAAAACGCGTTAAAATCAGTTTTAAAGAATCCGGCATTACAATTAGCGCTTGAGGCGGTGATTCTATCGTTTTTACTGTATTGGTCTTTTTTTAGTTGGCTGGCATTTATTGCTTTTATTTTTGCGGTTTTTTATTTTTATTTTTCTCCGAGTTTTAGTTGGCAAGAATATCTCTCTTCTTTTCTTATTCTTTTTGTCTCTTCTTTGGCCTTAAGGCCGTTAATTCCAGCTGAGAGTTGGTGGGGAATAGCATTTTATGCCGGTTTTTTCGGCTTATTTTTCATTTTATTGGGAGTAAAAAATTTGGTATTCATTAATCGCCAATTATTGTACCATTTTTTCAATAACACCTTGTTTTTTCTGGTTTTTCTGGTGTTTTTCTTGACAAATAAATCTGAATTATTTCTATTAAAGTATTTTTTGACTTTTTTCGTAATTTTCATCATATTTAAAGAATTATTGGATTGTCATATTAATTTCGAACGGCCGATTTGCCCGATTTCTATTAAAAGAAACCTAATGTCTGCAGGTTTTAGCTTATTAACTATTCAATTTTTATGGGCAATCAGTCTTTTGCCGATGGGTTTTTTAAATAGCAGCGCTTTAATGCTGATACTTGTTTTAACGCTTAAAGACTTGGTTTTTAATCACTTAAGCGGCTTGCTTAATCGCCAAGTTATCTTAAAAAATATCACTATTTTAATAATTTTCAGCTTGATTATTTTTACAGCTTCTAATTGGCAATTATAAGCGCGCAATTATAATTCAATTATATTCCAATTATATTCAGTTCGTAATTATTGAATGATTTTTGCGTCTTATATCTTAGAATTTGCGTAATATCAGCTAGATTTAGGCGCTTGCTGTCGGAGCTTGTAACCAAAAGCAAATTGCATCGTTTTTAATATATAAATAGCTGAAATTTTGATTTTTTAGTTATTAAGCAGAATATTTGCTAAATTCAGAATTTCGGTTATAATGTAGTTATTAATGGTTCAGAGTGAGGCTGGGCCAAAAGAGTAGTAAGCTAATAATGATAATAACTCGCAATTCAATGCGAATTTGCATTATTTGCTTAAAATTTGCAATATTCGCGAATACTCTATTCAGTCTCACTTTGAAAGTGAGATTTTTTATTTGATACCATGGTTATTCTTTTATTGGATTTGTCATCTGCCTCACGAGCATGGCGACGGGTCGGTCAATAATAGTGATAACTTTCTGAAATTATTTAACAATGAATTATCTAGTCGAAAAATAATTAATAATTATTTCTAATGTTGATTAAAAATCAATCATTGGAATTAATTAGACAAGAAAACAGAAAAATTTAAAATGAGTAATAATATAAAGAAATTTTCTGCTGTTGCTTTGTCTATCACTACCGCTGTTTGGCTTTTTGGAGCTGTGGCAATAATGCCAGCTTCTGCTCAAACCGTGGGTGATCTTCAGGCGCAAATCAGCGCTTTGTTAGCTCAGATACAGGCACTTCAACAGCAATTAGGACAAGCCCAGCAAGCATCTCCATCGTATAGCTTCACCAAAAGCCTCACTATTGGTGCTACTGGAGATGATGTTAAGGCCTTACAACAATTTTTGAATTCAAAAGGTTTCACAGTAGCAACCAGCGGCGCTGGTTCTGTTGGCAATGAATCCACTTATTTTGGTTCAAAAACTGCCGCTGCTTTGGCTAAATACCAAGCTTCAGTCGGTATTTCGCCGGCCGTTGGATATTTTGGTTCAATAACCAGGAATTATGTTAATTCTTTGGCTGCTGCTCCAACAACTCCGACCACGCCGACCACTCCGACTGTTCCGGGAACCGGATTGGCTTTAGCTTTAGCTTCTGATAATCCAGCCATGACCGTTCTTCCAGCTGGCGCTACTGGCGTAACCATGATGAAATTCACTGTTTCCGGAAGCGGAACATTGGATGGAATTACATTTAAGAGAGTTGGACTTGGCGCGACTGCTGATTTCGCGGCCAGCGGTTTTTACCTCTATGATGGTAATACCCGTTTGACCACCGGCCGAAGCATCAATTCAACAACTCATGAAGTCAACTTCTTGAATCTCGCTTTGGCGGTTTCTGGAACAAAGACTTTAAGCTTAGTGGCTAATGTTGCAACTGGCGCTTCGTCAGGCAATATTGACGCTTTTCAATTAGTGTCCTCAATCGGTACACCTACGCCGAGCGGCACCTTGATGAGCAATTATATGACTATCGCCACTGCTGCGGTGGGAACTATAACTATTGATGACGCTGCAGCTCCGACCAATCCAAAAATTGGCCAGACTAATGCCAAATTTGGTGAATTTACAATTCAAGCTGGCGCAGCTGAAGATATTGAAATTCGCCGATTAGGCTTTACCGAAGGCGGCAGTGTTTCCAACGCTAACTTGTCAAATTTCAAGTTAGTTCAAGCTGGCAATACTATTGCTACGGTTTCAGCTGTTGGCTCAAAAGACCTTATAACCTTTGAATTGGCAACTCCGTTTGCTTTAGAAAAAGGTCAACAGAGGACTTTTGAAGTTTACGGCGATGTTTCTGGCGCTACTCGCACCAGCGACACTATCATCCTTTACATTGACAATGCGGCTGATATTTACGCGGTTGGCAAAACTTACGGCTATGCCGTTACTCCAACCATCGCCAACATTGATTCAACTTCAGAGGCTGATACTTTGACTATTGCGGGCGGTCAGGTAACCATTACCTTTAATGGTCCGGTTACTGGCGATATCGTTGTTCGCGGACAGGATGTTGAGGTTTATAACTTCACCATTGCTTCCCAGAATAACGTTGAAATCAGAAATCTTAGACTTCACGCTACTACCACTAATTTAGGTTCTGGCGAAGCGTTTAATGATTTCAAAGTTTGGGATGTTACCGCTGGCGGAGTTGTTACTAGCGCTGCGGATATCACAACTTCAACTGATCAGACTTTCACTGATGTGATTAACATCAATGCCGGTCAATCAAAGACTTATAAAGTGACTGTTGATGTTGACTCGGACAATGACAACAATGACACTGTTTTAGTATCATTATTGGCATTCCAGTCAGGCGACATCAGGAACTTGGATAACAATACCAATGTTGCCACTTCCGACATTGTGCCAAGTAGCACGATTTCTGGAAACACTTTGACAGTTCGCGTGCCGACTGTTGATGTCCAGCTTTCCGCAACGCCGTCTTCACAGACGCTTGTCAGAGGAACCAATGACGTTGCTTTGGTTGGACTCAGCTTTAGGGCGACCAACGATATAGTTAAATTAAGCTCGGTCAGAGTTACCGCAACATCAACTAGCGGAACATTGACTAATGCTGAAATTACTTCATTGGGTCTTTATGACGGTGCAACTTTGATTTCTGAAAAGAAATCATTGGATGCAACTGCCTTAAACGCCACTTTCTCTAACCTTAATATCACCATTGCAAAAGGTGCTACTAAAGTTTTGACAGTCAAAGGCAATATTGACAGCAATGCCACTAATGGCGATGTTTATTACGTTTATTTGGCTTCAGCCGGAACAAACGACATCACTGTTTATGACAAAGATGGCAATACTGCAACCATTACTGGTACTTCAGCCAACAGCGGAAATACCGTTGTTGCGACAGTAACTGATGTTGGTGCTGTAAGCGTTGTTAAAGCTTCAGACGATTCAGATTCAGAAACTGGATTAGTCGTTGCTGGTCAGGATCAAACCTTGGCTAAATTCCGCTTTACCGCTACCAATGAAAACATGAAGGTCAATAAGATGCAGCTTTTGGTTGTAGCAACCAACAGCGCGACAGCTACTTCAACAGCTTCGGCTGACGAAGTTCCGTCTGTTAAGCTTTACGATGGCGCTACTTTAGTAGGAAACGCTCCTGTAACAGCTTCCGGAGACAATGCTGGCACAGCCTTCTTCACTGACCTTAACTGGACTATTCCAAAGGACACTTCGAGGACATTAACTGTCATGGGTGCTCTTAACACGACTGCTGGCGGCGCTGATACTGGCGCTTCAGTCTATGCGAGCGTTATGGCTGATGGCTTTGAAGCCGCAGGCGCAACCTCATTAGACACGACTCTTACAGCCGCTACTGGCAATCAAATGGTTGTTTACAAGACCAGACCTACGTTTGGTGCTGTAGCAGCCGGAAGTTCCAAGCTTACCGCTGGTTTGATCCCAACTTTGAAATTCAAAATCAAAGCTGATTTAGCCGAGCAGGTTGCCTGGAAGCAAATCCAGTTTAAAGCTACTGTAACCGGCGCATCTATTACTGCTGTTGACGCTAATCCGGCTCAAACCGGCAACGTCTACATCAAGAGAGTTGGAGCAGCTTCTAACCTCAACATTGCTACAGCCTTCAGCTCAACCAGTACAACTACTGATGAGCGAGTTGGATTGGGCAATGCTTCTGGTCAGACAGGCTATATCAGCTTGTTGCTTAACTCAGAAGAAGTTATTACAGCTGGCGCTGAACAGGAATACGAGTTAGGTCTTACCTTCTCGGGTATTTCCGGCACAGTTGGAGCTTCTACTGTAGTTTTGAACCTCCACAGGACAGAAACAACATTGGTTAACGCCACAACCGTTACCGGTGTTAGAGGAAGCATCGGTTCTGCAAACGATGCCGCTCCTTCATTTGTTTGGTCTGATTACTCCAATACGAGTCATTCAGAATCAACCACTGATTGGGCAAACGCTGTTCTTATAAAAGGTTTACCGACAAGTCCGGTAACTCTTAGCAACAACTAAATTTTTTAAATTTAGTTCTGCTATTTGTTAAAAAAACCGTCCCGCATTGCGGGACGGTTTTTGTTTGGGCTCACTGTGAAACTTGATAATGCGCTTTTAAGCTTTTATAATAGGATATTATGTCGTATTTAGATAAATATTTTTCTAATAGCATTAAGTTTTTTCTTTTTTTAACCGCCTTAACTCCCTTAATAATTACCAAAGGCGTTATTTTTCCGTATATTGTGGGGAAAATGATATTTTTTCGGGGCTCAATAGAAATCGCCGTGATTTTATTTGCGTCCTTTATAACTTATTCCATTTATTTCAAACGCGATTTTTCATTTATTACTAATATCAAAAATTCTTTCGGTTTTTTAAAAAATCCTTTATTTACGGCTCTGGTTTTATTTTTTATTTCTCTTCTTATAAGCACGATTTTTAGCCTTAATAATTATCGCGCCTTTTGGGGCGATTTGGAGCGCGGGGAAGGATTTTTGGGCATGCTTCATTTTTTCGTGTTTCTTATTTTAACGCTTCTTTTTTTTGATAAAAAAGATTGGCTTAGATTTTTCAAAATTTCTTTAATCGCCGGGTTTATTTTGGCGTTTTATGCTTCTCTTCAATATTTAGGCGTGGTTAAATTTCCCTTTGCTTTAGAACCAATGGAACGGCCGGATTCATTTATCGGAAATTCGGCTTTTTTGGCCACTCATATGTTTTTTTTAATAATGTTCGCCGTTATTGTTTTCTATAATTCATTATTCATAATTCGTAATTCAATTTTTAAAAAATTTTGGTGTTATTTTTCCGTTTTAATGATTATTTTTTCCGCTTCAACGATATTTATTACCGGCACTCGCGGAGCGATTTTGGGGTTAGCCATCGGAATAATTTCTTTGCTTGTTTATTTTTTAATTTTCGGGCAAAAGGAATTTTCTGAAATTAAGTTGCCTCTGAAATTAAACTTGCGAAAACTGTCTTTGATTTTAATGACTTTGATTTTTAGCTCAAGCGTAATTTTTTGGCTTACAAAAACAAATGACTTTTGGCAATCAGTTCCGGGTTTTGACCGTTTGGCAAAAACCGCCGCTTCAGACATTAATGACCCCTCTACCCAGATGAGGTTATTGGCCTGGAAAGCTTCTTTTGAAGCTTTTAAAGAAAAGCCTTTGTTGGGCTGGGGACCGGAAAATTATATTTTTGCTTATGCCAAGCATTATGACCCGGCTTATGCTGTTTATGGAGAAACTTGGTTTGATCGGGCGCATAATAAAATATTGGATATTTTGGTGATGCAGGGAATTTTCGGCTTATTGTCTTATTTGGCTATTTTTGGAGCGATTTTTTACGTAATTTTCAAAAAAATTACACAAGAAAAATTGGTTTTTACTTTTATTGCCGCGGCAATTTTGGCTTATTTTATACAAAACTTGGTGCTTTTTGACCAAATTGTTTCCTATAGCACGTTTTTTTCTGTCATTGGTTTTTTGATTTTCAGCTCAACGCGATTATCGGAAGAAAATATTAATCAAGCGATGGCTTTGAAAAAAAATTATGCGGAACTTTATTTGAAGTTAAGGCTAATTATCATACTACCGCTTTTGGCATTTATTGTTTTGCTTGTCTATTCTCTCTACGCATATCATTGGGTTATTTATAATCAATTGCAGGCTCTTCGGTATTCTCCGGGCTTGGGCAGGATAGATTTGGTATTAGCTGAATTAAAAAAAGCCCTTTATCCTTATAATTTCGCTCAACTTAACATCAGAGGCCAGGGGTTAGACACTGTTTACTTGGGACAATATTTTTATAACGAAGCTTATCGCAATAACCCAAAATTTAAATCATTAGGCGATTTATGGATTAGTGCTGTTGAAGAAATTTTAAGCCGTGAGCCTTATGCTGATGTCAGAATGAATATCCGCGAAGCGGAAATGCTTGATCAATTGGCGTTTAACGACAGCAGTTTGTATGACAAAGTTGAAAAAATTTTAATGGATGCGCTTGAAAAAGCTCCGATGCGCCAGGAATTGTATTATCACTTATCGGTAAATCTGGCGAAACAAAATCGTTTTGAAGAAGCTTTAAAATACAGCAATTATGCCCTTAGTTTAAATACCAATGTGACGCGGGCGCATTTTTATAATGCCTTGGTATTAGCCGCTAACGGTAAAGATGAAGAGGCTAAAAAAGAGCTGGCTTTGGCCGAGGAGTTGAATACTAAGTATGACATATTACTGGCTGAAGATAAAAAAAGCATAATAATGCTTTATAACGGTTGGGGAATGATTGAGAAAGTTGCCGAGCTATCCGTTAAAAACATTGATCGCGTAGTAGGTTTTCCCATGGAAAGAAAAGATTATGAAAATTCTCTGCGTTATTATCTTTTAAAGCACGACGCCGTAAATTCAATAAAAATAGCAAATTTCTTAAGTCAGCAATTTGATGATTCAAAAGAAGACATGGAAATTATTATTGATTTGGTTAAAAACGAAAATTGGAAAATAATTGATAATTTGGATTAAAGTGTTAAAATACAATTTCAACGCTTACTAATGACTGATTACTTTAAATTTTCGAAATACTTGCTTTATATTTTGCCCTTAGGCATGGTGATTGTAACATCATCAACGCTATTTCCTTTTATTGTGGGCAAATACGCGTGGTTTAGGGGATTGGTGGATATAGCTTTAATATTATTTTTAATTGGATTATTTTTAACTAAAAATAATTTTTATAAAGATAGGTTATTAAAAGTTCTAAAATCTCCTTTAACGATTTCAGTTCTTGTTTTTACGGCAATATTTGTGTTGGCTGGATTTTTCGGCATTAACCCGAAGATGTCTTTTTGGTCGAATTTTGAAAGAGGCGAGGGAGGAATACAAATAATACATTTAGCCATTTTCTTTTTATTGCTAGGTATTTTATTTGTTGAAGAAAAAGAGTGGCAAAATTTTTTGATTTTTTCATTGATTGGCGGAGTTTTAATGGCTTTTTACGGATTTTTTGCCGCTATCGGCGTTAGTGGATTTATCGGACCTCAATACGGAGAAGAGTTCAGGCTTTCCGGGTCAATCGGCAATCCGGCTTATACCGCCGCTTATTCCATATTTATGATGTTTTTTGCGGCTTATATTATTGTCGCGCGATATAGCCGGCGATTATTATCAGCTGGTTCCTTGGCGTTATTTGGATTGATAATTTTCTTTTTAGCGGTATTTTTTTTGGCAGCAACCAGAGGCGCTTTTATCGGATTGGTGGCGGCAATAGTGGTTTTTTTGGGATATTTCGCATATTCCAAAAAAGAAATTAGGAAAAGGCTTTTTGCGGGCATAGCGGTTGTTTTGGTTGTTGCGGGAGCGATGGTTTATTTTAAGGACACTGATGCGGTTAAATCTATACCCGGAGCCAGAATTTTTGATATTTCTTTTTCCGCGCAAACATTTCAGCATAGGACAATTATGTGGAAGATGGCCTGGGAAGGATTTAAAGAAAGGCCGTTATTGGGCTGGGGTCCGGAAAATTATATTCAGATTTTTGACAGGCATTTTGATATTCGTTATTTTGAGCCGGCTAAAGGATTTGGCGCGTGGTTTGATCGGGCGCACAGCATTTATTTTGATTATTTGGCGGAAACCGGAATATTAGGATTGTTAAGCTACTTATCGATTTTTGGAATTTTTTATTGGCAATTTTTTAAATTTAGCAAAAAACCGATTATAAATAATAAACAGCAGGCAATTAAAGGCAAGAATCAATTATTGGCAATTGGCGAAAAATCATCAATTGCCAATGCTTTATTTTTTGCTTTGCCGGTGGCTTATCTTATCCAAGGAATAGTTTTGTTCGATGTTTTTACGATTTATTTTAATGTCTTCACTTTTTTGGCGCTTGCGAATTTCAAATTTAATTTAGGAGACAATTAAAATTAGAATGATTAAAATATTAGAAAAACCAATAATAATTGTATTAATTGCCTTGGCTTTGTTATCGATTTATTTTGGCGCATATTCGCCTTATATGCGGTCTCGTAAATTTATTGAAGGGCTTCGGTCAAAATCTACAATAAAATCATTGGAAGAATTTAAATATAACTTCGATAAATCCTTTAAATATTATTCTCCGATTGGCGATGAAGAAATGGCAAAATTTTTAGGCAGCGATATTTTTCAGATAGTTTCTCGTCCGGATAATCCTAAAGAAGTTTCTCGATATTTAATTGATTATATAGAGCCTTATATGATTAAAAATAATATCCGTCATTTAATGATATTGGGGCAGATGTATTTTACAATGTGGCAGAAATACGGCGAAGAAGGTGATTTTATTAAAGCAGAAGATTATTTTAAAAAAGCTTATGTGATAGGACCTAAATTACCGCCGGTTTTATACGGATTATTGAATTTTTATCAAGCGAGGAGAGATGAGCAAAAAGTCAAGGAAATCGCAAAACTAATATTCCAATATTGGCCAGAAGATGAAAGAGTTGCTAAGTTTTTAAACCACTAACCACTAATTACTATGTGCGGCATTGCTGGTGTTTATTTTAACCAAAAAAAGAAAAAGAAAGAGCTGGAAATTATTGTCAGTAAAATGGTTCAGCAACAAGTTAATCGCGGTCCCGATGATTCGGGGATTTTTATTGATGCCAAAAATAATATTGCTTTTGGACATAATCGGCTTGCAATCATTGATTTATCTAAATCCGGACATCAACCTATGAAATTTGGCGATTTATGGATTACTTTTAACGGCGAGATATATAATTTTTTGGAATTAAAAAAAGGACTTGAGAAAAAGGGATATAAATTTAAAACTAAAACCGACACCGAAGTTATTTTGGCCCTTTACTCCGCGTATGGAGAAAAATCATTTCTAATGTTGAGAGGAATGTTCGCTTTCGGGCTTTGGGACGGGAAAGAAAAAAAACTTTTTCTAGTCAAAGATCGCTACGGCATCAAGCCGCTTTATTATTTTAGCGACAATGAGAAATTAATTTTCGCTTCAACCGTAAAAACGCTTGCTGAAAGCGGATTGGTTCCGCTTAAAAAAAATCCTGACGCCATGCTTGGATTTTTGCTTTTCGGTTCAGTGCCGCTTCCGATGACTACTATCCAAAACATATTGGCGGTACCAGCCGGGCATTATTTGGTTTTAGAGCAAGGCAATCGAAAAAAGTTGGTGGAATATTACAATCCGCTGGCATTTTTTGAAAATAAAAAAGAAATAGAATTTTATGAGGCGCAAAAAAATGTTCGTAATATATTGGAAGAATCGTTAAATCTTCATTTGATCAGCGACGCGCCCTTAGGAATTTTTTTAAGCGGCGGCTTGGATTCATCGGCGATTGCGGCTTTAGCCGCTAAAAATCGCGAAAAACCGATTACCACTCTTTCTGTTATTTTTGACGAGCCTGAATTTTCCGAACAGGAATATCAGCGCGCAGTGGCAAAAAAAATAAAAAGCGACCATCGGGAAATAAAAATCACAGCAAAAGATTTTAATGATTCTTTAGAAGAAATTTTTAAAACAATGGACCAGCCGACCATTGACGGCATAAATACCTTTTTTATAGCCAAAGCGGCAAAAAAAGCGGGATTAAAAACCGTGCTTTCCGGCTTAGGGGCTGATGAAATTTTTCTTGGTTATCCGCATTTTAAAAAAGCAGAGCTAATGAGGCGAATCCAGAAATTTCCGGAAATCTTAAAATTACCGCTTAAACTGGGAGCTTTTTTCGGAGGCCGTTATTCAAAATTAAGTTATTTTATCGATAATGATATTTTGAGTTTTTATTTGGGGCTCAGGGGGTTATTCAGCCCTCAAGAAACCGCGAAAATTTTGGGCATAGATTTAAAAGACGTTCAAGATTTTCTTCAAAAATTTTATGATTCATTTTTTGCTTCTAATAACGCATCTTTTAATGCGTTGCATCCCGTAAATTTGCTTTCTTTTTTAGAAATGAAACTATATCTTCAAAATCAGCTTTTAAAAGACACTGATTTTATGTCTATGCATCATTCGGTGGAAGTCCGGGTGCCGTTTTTAGATCATCCGCTTGTTGAATATTTAAGTTCATTGTCACCGAAATTAAAATTAAGCAATGATGTAAGCAAGCCGCTTTTAGTTGATTCGGTTCGAAATTTATTGCCAGCTGAAATTTTGTCGCGTAAAAAAATGGGTTTTACATTTCCGTTTCAAAAATGGCTTTCGTCTGACGTTAAAGGTCAAATGTTAAATATTAAAACGCATTGGTCGCGTTATTGGGCAAAAGTAATCCTAGAAAAATTTTAAATATCGTGAAAATTTTATTTTTAACCGGCGATTTAAAAAAAATCGGAGGAATTCAAACTTATAATAAAGACGTTATTGGCGCTTTGAATGATTTAAGAATTGAGCTTCTTGTTGTTGAATATAAAAATAAAGGGATTATTAATAAAATTAGATTTATATTTTTATTTTTAAGTTCAGTTTTTAAATTTCAACCGACTATAATTTTTTGTGGACATATTAATTTTTCTTTACCGGTTTATTTTGTAAAAAAATTAATGAATTATGATTATGTTGTTTTTACTTACGGCATAGACGTCTGGGAGATTAAAAGCAATTTAAAGATAAAATCTTTAGAAAACGCAAGAGTAGTAGTATCAATTTCCCGGTATACTGCCGAAAAATTAAAGCAACAGATGTCAACTTTAATAAGTAAAATTTATTTATTATCCAATGCGATAGACGGGAAAAAATTTTATCCCAAAAATAAATCAGCGGAAATACTTTCTAAATATAAATTGTCTAGTAATAATAAAATAATTTTAACGGTTGCTCGGCTCTCATCAAGCGAAAAATATAAAGGATATGATAATGTGATTAAAGCCATGTCCATGATTTTGGAAGAAATACCGGAAGCAAGATACATGATAGTTGGATCAGGCGATGATTTAGAAAGAGTCAGAAACTTAATAAAAAAGTCTAATCTGGAAGAGTATGTTATTTTAGCCGGTAAAGTTGAAGAAATGGTTGATTATTATAATTTATGCGATGTTTTTGCTATGCCTTCCAAAGGAGAAGGTTTTGGATTTGTATTTTTAGAAGCTTTGGCTTGCGGAAAGCCGGTTGTTGCCGGAAATGCCGACGGCTCAGTAGACGCTGTGTTAGACGGCAAAATCGGATTATTGGTTAATCCGGATAATTTAAACGAAATTAGCGGCGCTATTTTGGGAGTTTTAAAACACAAAATTGATTCTCGGCTGCTGGATAGAGAGTTTTTGCGCAAAGCAGTTTTGGATGCTTACGGTATTGATAAATTTAGGGAAAAAGTTGAAGATTTATTATATGAATTACAAAAATGACCTTTATTCAAAATATGTTTCCAGCCAAACCGCTGAAATTTACGGTGAATTGAAATTGGACGATATAAAAAAACAGTTTTCGGCTTGGAATAGTTATTTCGGCAAATTTTTGCCAGAAAATAAAGATTGTAAAATAATTGACCTAGGATGCGGAAGCGGAGGGTTCGTTTATTGGTTAAAAGAAAGCGGTTTTAAAAATATTGAAGGCGTTGATATTAGCAAGGAACAAATAGAGCTTGGTTTTAGTTTGGGAATTAAAAATATCATCCAGGGAGACATTAAAAGTTTTTTAGAGAATAAAAAAAACGAATACGATGTAATATTTTGCCGCGATGTTTTTGAGCATTTTACAAAAAACGAATTGTTGGAAATAACTAGATTGATTTATGAGTCTTTAAAACATGGCGGTCTTTTGATTATTCAAACAGTTAACGCCGAGAATTTGTTTTGGGGCAGATTAAGGCATGGAGATTTTACTCATGAGCTTGCCTTTACTAAAGAAAGCATAAATCAAATTTTAAAGTTCATCGGTTTTAATAAGATAGAAATTTTTGGCCAAAATCCGGTTGCGCACGGATTAAAATCATTAGTTAGGGCTATTTCATGGAAAATTTTCAATTTAATATTTAAACTTTATATTTTGGCCGAAACCGGTTCTTCCAAGGGTATTTTCAGCCAAAATATCATAGTAGTTGCCAAAAAATAATACTAATTTATGTTTATGAAGAAAAAACTGGCCGTATTGGTTTCTCATCCAATACAATATCAAACTCCTCTTTTCAAAAAAATCGTTGAGCAACTGGAGATTGATTTAAAAGTTTATTTCTGCTGGGATTTTGGAATTAAAGAGAAATATGACGCGGAATTTGGGAGAAAAATTAAATGGGATATACCTTTATTGGAAGGCTATGATTATAAATTTTTAAAAAATTATTCTTTTAAGCCCTCAAGCGATTTTTGGGGGCAGATTAATCCCGGCATTATTTCCGAAATTTATAAAAATAAATACGACGCGGTTTTAATTTTCGGCTGGAATTCATTGACTAATTGGCTGGCCTTTTTGACGGCTTTTATTATTGGGACACCGGTTTTTTTACGCGGCGAAAATCCTCTAAATCAGGAGATTTTAAAAGATAGTTCTAAATTGGCGGTAAAAAGAGTTATTTTAGGATCGCTTTTTAAATTCATCAAAGCGTTTTTATATATTGGGCAGGAAAACAAGAAATTTTACCAGTATTACGGAGTTGCCGAAAAAAGATTGTTTTTTGCCCCCTATGCCATAGATAATGAGCGTTTTATGGAAGAAGCAAAAAAATTAAAAAAAGAAAAAGCTAAAACAAAAAAAGATTTAAAAATTGACGCCAAAAAATCCGTAATTCTTTTTATCGGCAAGCTTATTGATAAGAAAAGGCCGATGGATCTTTTGAAAGCTTACGAAAAAACAAAAAACCGAAAAGTCAAGAAGTCAAAACAAATCGCTTTGATTTTTGTCGGAGACGGACATTTGCGCGAAGAACTGGAAAATTACACAAAATCTAACAATATAAAAGACGTTTATTTTCTCGGCTTTAAAAACCAAACGGAAATAATGAAATATTATAGCATTGGAGATACTATAGTTTTGCCCTCTGGGAGTGGAGAAACTTGGGGGCTGGTTTTAAATGAGGCGATGTGTTTTGGTTTACCGTTGGTTATTTCTGATGCGGTTGGCGCCGGCCCCGACTTGGTTCAAAACGATAAAAACGGCTTTATTTATCCGGTTGGCGATATAGAAAATCTTTATTTTTGCTTGAATTTTATTGATGATAAGAAAAAAATAGATTTTTTTGGAAAAAATTCTTTGAAAATCATAAAAAAATATAGTTTCGATAATGATGTAAAAGCAATTTTAGGGACATTAAAATCACTCAAAAATAATTTGAAATAATGAAAATATTATTAGTAGGAGAAAATTATAATGGCACTGCGCTTGAGTCAATTTATAATAATTTAATTAAATTAAATATTGACACTGAAGTATTAAATACTCATGAATTATTTAGGGCTTCCTTTACGAATCGTGTTTTAAATAAATTCTTAAAAGTTCCTTATTATTATGGCAGAGGAGTAAAAAATATAAACAAAATAGTGCTTAAAAAAGCGTCAGGAAAAGATTTTGATTTCGTTTTTTTTGTAAAACCGATTTTTATCTATCCAGGAACAATTTCTGAAATTAAAAAACATGCCAAAGTTGTCGGTTTTTACCTTGACCATATAGATTTCCCCAAATCAGGCAGCAATTATTTTTATAAATCTTTGTCTTTATTTGATTTATATTTTATGTCGATGCTTACCGTCAAAGAAGCGGCTGAAGCGACTGATAAATTCGGTTCCAAAATAATTTCTCTCCCTTTCCATAATGCCGATTCAGCGTGTTGTTATCCAATTATCGCGGCTGATGATAAGGAAAAATTAGGCGCGGACATAGTGTTTTTAGGGACGCATGCTAATGAGCGGCGGATGGAATATTCCGAAAGATTGTGCCGAGATGGTTATGATATTAAAATTTACGGCAACGGCTGGAATTGGCACAAACTTCCGTGGAATTCGTGTTTGCGCCGTCAGAAGCGGATTATTCCGGGCAACAAACCCTGTGAAGAAATGGCAAAAATCATAAACTCCAGCAAGATAATTTTGGCTTTTATGAGGGATCATAATAATGAAGTTACTGCTTGGCGCACTTATGAAATACCTCTTTGTGGTGGATTTATGCTTCATCAAAGAACTAAAGAAGCTGAACAACTTTTGGCGCCGGACAAAGAAGCGGTTTTTTTCGGCTCCTATGATGAAATGAGAGATAAAATAGATTTTTATTTGCAGCATTCTGAATTAAGGGATAAAATAGCCAAAGCCGGACGCGAACGGATTTTAAATTGCGGGGCTTTAAATATTAATCAAGTTAAAAAAATGGTAGAAATTCTAAAAAATGAATTCGGCGGATAAGCTTTATTTATGAATAATAAAAAAATAAAAAATAATTCAGCGGATATTTTATTAAGCGTAAGCATGCTTACATACAATAAACCGCAGGAGGTTAAAAGAGTTTTAAAAGAATTATTGCTTCAAATGGAGCCGGGAGCAGAAATTGTGATTAATGATAATAGCACTGACGATAGGATTAAATCGATGATAGAAAAAGAATTTCAAAGTTCTTACATTCGTTATTTTAAAAATGAACAAAATGTGGGTTTTGATAAAAACATTTTATTGTCCGTAGAACGGGCAAAGGGAAGATATGTTTGGTGGATGGGACATGACGATAATGTGGAAAAAGGAGTGATTAAAAAATTGTTGGAAATATTGAATGAACATCCGGACATTTCTTTTATATTTATTAATTTTTATATAGCTGATCAAGGGCCGGAGAATCCAATATTAAAAATCGGAGAAGATAAGTTTTTTAATGATAATAACCAGGTTTTGGAAGAAATTGCCAATGTGTTGGGATTTATGTCAGCCATTGTCGTAAAGAAGGAAAATGCCGTAAACGCCGATAATAAAAACGTTTTGCCATTTGTGGGTTCCGGGTTCATGCATTTTTATTTGGCGCTTCATGTGCTTTCTCAGGTTGGAAAATTTTATTTTTTATCTTATCCATACGTGCGTTGTTATCCAACTCCGCCGGAAAAAGCTCCCAACGACGAATTTCTTACATTCGCGGTTAATTTTTTTAAAATAGCGGAGAATTTTAAAAAATCTTTTTCAAAAAATTCATTAAAAAAAATAATGGCGAAAAATTTCGGCCATATTTGGAGAGGAGTATTGGTGGAAAACGTCAAAGGACGCGGCGTTCCGATGAAGAGATTAAAAGTTTTATTTAAGCTATATTGGAATTTTCCGGAATTTTGGGTTGCTTTGCCCTTTTTCCTGATGCCGCGTTTTATAAACTTATTTTTTTATAAATTATATAAAAAAATCACGGAAAGCAATAAATATTTAAAACAAAGGGTATCTAAGGTGCCTTGGTTTTAAAAATTGAATTATGAAAATAACAATTTCAGTTGCCGGGAGATTTCATCTTTTTAATCTTGCCCAGCAGCTTTTAAAGAAAAATTATTTAGGGCAATTAATCACTTCTTATCCTAAATTTGAAGTTGTGAAATACGGTATTCCCAGAGAAAAAATAAACTCCGTAATTATAAAAGAAATTATTGAGCGTGGCTGGAGGAAATTACCTGGATTTTTAAGAAATATTTATAATCCTCAGTATTTTATTCATGAGATGTTTGACTTTATCGCTTCTTTTTATCTAAAAAAAGGGGCGGATATAGTTATCGTAAGCGGTTTGCGTACTTTAAAAAAAGCTAAAAAGCTGGGAGCCATAACTATTGGCGAACGAGGCAGTTCGCATATCTTGTATCAGGATAAAATTTTACGTGAAGAATACGAAAAATATGGGATTAAGATAAGGCCGTTTATGCTACCACATCAAAAAATTATAAAAAATGAATTAAAAACTTATGAGGAGCTTGATTATATTTCTATTCCCTCTTCTTTTGTAAGGAGGACTTTTTTAGAATACGGAATACCGGAAAACAAGCTTATTCAAGTTCCTTATGGCGTTGACCTTTCTCAATTCCGGCAAATTCCCAAAAATGACGATGTTTTCCGTGTTATTTTTGCCGGCGGAATGAGCTTGAGAAAAGGAGTGCATTATTTACTTCAGGCTTTCTCTGAAATAGATTTACCGAATTCGGAACTTGTTTTAATAGGTTCTTTAAATGAAGAAATTAAGCCGTTTTTTAAAAAATACTCCGTGTCCAGCGTTGAGCGCTTCGGTGCGCGGGAAGGAAAAATAAAATATTTGGGGCATATCCCGCAAAAAGAGCTTTATAAATATTATTCGCAAGGCTCGGTTTTTGCTATTATGTCCATCGAAGAAGGCCTGGCTATGGTTCAGCCGCAAGTAATGGCTTGCGGATTGCCGGTAATATGCACAACAAATACCGGAGGAGAAGACATAGTAAGAGACGGCATAGATGGTTTTGTAATTCCCATTCGTGATATTGGAGCGTTGAAGGAAAAATTAATTTATTTTTATAAAAATCCGGAAATCTGCCGCCGGATGGGACAATCCGCAAAAGAACGCGTAAGAAATAACTTTACGTGGGATAAATATGGCGAAAAAATGATTGAAGAATATAAGCGGATATTAAAAATTTAATGCAGAAAATGCGATTATTCCTATCACTTTTTAGTTTGTTGTATATCTAAAGAAATTTTCAAGGGCTATTGTTATTAGTTAAAAAGTGTATTATAAATTATTGAATAAACTTTATGAAAACAATAATTCTTTGCGGCGGGCAAGGCACAAGAATGAAAGAAGAAACGGAGTTTAAGCCAAAGCCATTAGTTAATGTAGGCGGCAAGCCCATTTTATGGCATATAATGAAAATATATGCTCATTATGGTTTTAATGATTTTATTTTAGCACTAGGTTATAAAGGGGACATGATAAAGCAGTATTTCTTGAATTGGCGGAGTTTGACCAATGATTTTACGATGGAAACGAAAAACCATGAAATTGTTTTTCATAATAATGATTGTGATGATTTTAAAATTACTTTTGCCGAAACTGGCCTTGAAAGTTTGACTGGGGAACGAGTCAGGAGATTAAAGAAATATATTAATGGAGATGATTTTATGCTGACATACGGCGATGGAGTGGCAAATATTAATGTAAAAGATCTGGTTGATTTTCATAAAAAACAAAATACATTGGGAACGGTTACGGGGATTAAGCCAACTACGCGTTTTGGCTTGTTGAATGTTGATCATCAAACAAAAAAAGTAAAGGAATTTTTTCAGCACAAAGTAACTGATTCCAATGAATTGCGTGATGGAGATGATAATTTGATAAATGGCGGATTTATGGTTTTTAAAAACGGTGTCCTAGATTTAATTCCAGAAAATAGTTTAATAGAAGAGATATTTCCGATTTTAACTAAAAACAATGAATTATCAATCTATGTACACCCGGGAAAATGGAAATGTATGGATACTTATAAAGAAGTTGAAGAAATGAATGAACATTGGGAAAAAGATCCATTTTGGAAAGTTTGGGAAGCATAATTGAATTATTTTTTATATGAAACACGATTTAAAAGGAAAAAATGTTTTAGTGACCGGAGCAACCGGCCTTGTGGGCGGGCATCTTACCGAGAAATTGGTTGAAATGGGCGCCAATGTGCATATCACTTACAGGTCATTCAATCCAAAATCATATTTTGCCGGAAAAAAACTCGATGAAAAAGTTATCAGAGCTATTTGCGATATTAAGGACTTTAACAGGGTTTTTGATGTTATTACCAGATACGAAATTGAATATATTTTTCATGTTGCCGCTCAGCCGATTGTGGGCGTTGCCTATCTTAATCCCAGAGAAACATTGGACGTTAATATTATGGGCACGGTGAATATTTTGGAAGCCGCAAGATTATCCCCGATAATTAAAGGAATCGTCATTGCTTCAAGCGATAAGGCATACGGGAAAAAATGCAGTAATGCCAAAGAAACCGAGCCGATGGCCGGAGACCATCCGTATGATGTTTCAAAATCTTGCACTGATTTAATCGCGCGGACTTATGCCAATACTTATAATATGTCTTTGGCCGTAAGCCGTTTTGGAAATATTTACGGGCCGGGCGATTTTAATTTCAGCCGGATAGTGCCGGGCATTATGAAAGCGATTATAAAAAACGAGACGCTTGAAATAAGAAGCGACGGAGAATTTATCCGGGATTATGTTTATGTAAAAGACGTGGCTGACGGCTATATCGCGCTTATGGAAAATATGGATAAAATCAAAGGCGAAGCGTTTAATTTCAGCACCGGATACAATTTTTCCGTTGTTGAAACAATCAGAAAAATTGAAAAAATTCTAGGCGAAAAATGCAATTATAAAATTTTAAATACCCAAAAAAATGAAATCCCTTTCCAAAGCTTGAATTTTGAGAAAGTTACAAAAGTTCTGGGATGGAAATCAAAATACACGATTGAAGAAGGAATCGTGGAAACATTTAATTGGTATAAAGAATATTTTAAGTAATTTTATCGGGTTTAAAGAAAATAAAAACCGCCAATAATGGCGGTTTTTATTTTTCAAGATATTTGATTATTATTTGACTTTGTTAATTAAAATTGATATAAAATAAACAGAACACAAAAGCGCATTATGCGCTAAAAATAAAAATTCCACTTAACGGAATAAATATGGAGGTATATCGATGGATAGCGTAAAAAAGCTTTTCATTTTTGAAATGGCCAATAATCATATGGGAAGCGTGGAACACGGGCTAAAAATTATCAGGGATATTTATGAAGTAAGTAAACATTTTAATTCTGTATGCGCTTTTAAATTCCAATATCGGAATTTGGAAACTTTTATCCACCCTGATTATAAAGAACGGATGGACTTAAAATACGTGAAGCGTTTCTCCGAAACCAAGCTTACAGAAGAAGAATCTTTAATACTAAAAAAAGAAGCGGAGGCACTTGGCTTTATTACCATATGCACGCCCTTTGATGAAGCGTCTGTGGATTTAGCGGTGCAGCATGGCTACGATGTTATAAAAGTAGCGAGCGCTTCTTGCACTGATTGGTCTTTACTCGAAAAAATCGCTTTAGTTGACAAGCCTATCATAATTTCTACCGGAGGAGTTAAGCTGGAAGATATCGATAAGGTGGTCAGTTTTTTTCAGCATCGCAATAAGCAATTTGTTTTAATGCATTGCGTTGGAGAATATCCAACCGCGCCTAATCGTTTGCAGTTAAATCAAATAGATTTATTCAGGGAGAGGTATTTAAAAATACCAATTGGATTTTCTACTCATGAAGACCCGAATAATTTCGACGCGATTAAAATAGCGATGGCAAAGGGAGCTGAAGTTTTTGAAAGGCACGTTAGCGTTAAATCGGATAAGTATGAGATGAACGCTTATTCATCAACGCCCGATCAAATTAAGAAATGGCTGGAATCCGCCAAAGAAGCCTACGAAATGTGCGGAGAAGCCGGTCAACGCGCCTATTTTTCAGAAAAAGAAATTGCGGATATCAGGCAATTTCAAAGAGGTGCGTTTGCTAAGCGCGACATAGAAAAAGGCGAGCGCGTTGATACTAGTAACACTTTCTCGGCTTTTCCTAATCAACCCGGACAGATATTGGCAAATGACTTGTCAAAATACACGGTTTTTATCGCGCTTGAAAAAATCGGTAAAAATTGTCCGGCGGTCAATGTAAGCAGGGTAGATACCAGAGACAAGGTTTATGATATAGTTCAGAAATCAAGAGCGCTTTTGGCTGAAGCCAAAATCTCAGTTTCCAACAAGCTGGAGCTTGAAATCAGCCATCACTACGGCATCGATAAGTTTTACGAATGCGGCGCGGTGATCATTACCTGCGTGAACCGGGAATACACGAAAAAACTGATACTTGTTTTTCCCGGCCAGCAAAGACATCCTTTGCATTTCCATAAAAAAAAGGAAGAAACCTTCCATGTCTTATATGGAGATGTAACTTTTGAGCTTGACGGCGCAAAACATGAAACCAAAGCCGGCGATATTGTTGTGGTAGAAAGAGGAGTCAAACATGGGTTCTCTTCAAAGAGCGGTGCGATTTTTGAAGAAATATCAACCACTCATTATAAAGACGACTCTTTTTATGAAGACCCCGCTATAAATGAAAATCCATTCAGAAAAACCAGATTGAGCTTCTGGGTTGATTAATTAATCAGCAATTAGTTGGTTATTTTATTCAGGAGGGCATATTCCACGCCCTCCTTTTTATTAACTTGACTTTTGTTGTAAAAGATATTATAATGTATATAGAACACAAAAGCGTATTTATGTACGTTAAAAAACAAAAAAGATAGACAAGCCCATAAAACATCAAATTTTAGCTTAAGGAGGGACAGCGATGAGATACGAAAACGATAAAAAAGCGGCAGTTGAAGCATTGGCAAAGATTGATCCGTTCCAGCCTCTTGGAGCAGAGCTTTTTAATGCGATTTTTCGAGTATCAGTTGGCATCGCGATTGAGACAGTCGCGATTCGCCGGAATTCCGAAACTGGAAAAGTGGAAGTTTTTCTAACGTGGCGAAACGAAACAGCGCCTACTTATAAAAACACTTGGCATGTTCCGGGTTCATACATGAGACCCGGAGAAACAATTAAGAAAACGATTGAGCGTATCGCAAGGGATGAATTTAAGTGTTCTATTAAAGTGATTAAGGATGCTGGATGGAAAGACAATCCGACCGAAGAAAGAGGTAGTTGCGTCCATCTTGTATTTCTAGTCGGTATTGGCGAACCAAAAAATGGGAAATGGTTTCCGGTTAATGAATTACCATCAGAAACGATCGAACATCATCGCCACGTTGTAATCCCTATAGCAGTTGAAGCTTTTAAGAGCATTAGTTAACAGAATTAATTTTCTGGTTTTAACCAAGGAGGGATTAATATCCCTCCTTTTTTTATTGACTTTGCCGGCAAAAGCTAATATAAAATAAGAAGAACATCAAATCCGCTTAGCGGAATAAAAAACAAATATGGAGGAATTGAAATGAATAAAGCTAGGGATTTGACCGGTCAAGCGCCGGGAGGACAGCGAATAAAACTGGCAGAAGCGCTTCCATTGAGCACTCCGCTGGTGGTGCAGATATTTCCTGTTTATGCCTGCAATTTTAAATGTAATTACTGTATTTTTCAGCTAGACAAGAAAGAAAGGGGTTTTATTTCGGACAAAGCCGTTATGAGCTTTGAGTTGTACAAGAAAGTTATAAAAGAGCTGGCTTTATTTCCTAATAAAATAAAAGTGTTGCGTTTTGTCGGAATAGGCGAGCCCTTGCTTCATCCGAGGATAACCAATATGGTTGATTACGCGGTTTTTAAAGGAGTGGCGGATAAAGTTGAAATTCTGACAAACGCTTCTCCTTTAACGAAGAATATGTCAGATGCGTTGATATCAGCCGGACTTTCAAGATTGGTTATTTCTCTTCAGGGCTTAACAGCAGAAAAGTACTGGGAAACAAGCAAAATCAAGATAAATTTCAAGGCCTTTATTGAGAATATCAAGTACTTTTTTCAAAATAAAGGCAAGGCGCATGTTTATATTAAAATAGTAGACAGCGCCTTAGACGGCAAAGAAGACGAAGCGAAATTTTACGAGATATTTGGGAAAATTTGCGATAGCTTGGCAATTGAGCATATTGTTCCCATACATTCAGGCGTAGATTACGAAAAAGCGTTGAAAGGCAAAGATATTTCTCAAACTCAGTTTGGTTTGCCTGTTTCAGAGCTGAAAATTTGCCCCCAGCCATTTTTCCATATGCAGATTAACCCTGATGGAAAGGTAGTCTCGTGCTATTCCTGGGATTATCCGAAAATCATAGGGGATTGCAATAACGAATCTGTATTTGAAATATGGAGTGGTAAGAAATTTCAGCATTTTAGAAGAAAGATGCTAGATGGAAGAAAGAGCGTATGCAAGATTTGCGCGGAGTGCAAGATAAGCACCTATCGGATGTTTCCGGAAGATGTTATCAGCGACGAAGACGCAGAAAGACTTAAAAAGTTTTATAAATTTTAATTTGGAGGGGACTTGTTCCCCTCTTTTTATTTTAATTGACTTTATTGGTAAAAATTACTATAAGTATAGCAGAACACCAAAGCGTATTTTACGCGCTAACAAATAATTCCCGCTTATCGGGATAAATAAGGGAGAATATCAATGGTATGCATATTATCAAAACCATCAAAGCAGTCTTTATTGGATGAAATAAAAAGCAAAAAATTGCCTGTTGTAATAGCCGGAGCGGGCGTTGTGGGCAAGACTTTGCTGTCAATCTGTAAAGATAATGGGATTGAAGTGGAGTGTTTTTGCGATAACAGCAAGAAAGTGGCCGAAGTTAAAAAATTTTGCGGGTTGGAGGTAATTTATACTCCTGATTTAAAAAAGAAGTATAAAAACGCAATAGTTTTGATATCAGTTGCTTCAATAAAAGATACAGTTGACTTGCTTCACAATCTTGGATTTTTTAATTGGTATGCTGGCGGCTTGCTGCTTAAGGATTTTGATGTTTCTCAAAATTCAGATGACGCTTCTTTGGATTATGCCAAGTTTGCCATAGAAAATTGCATTCTATGCCACGATGGTTATTTGAATCCAGACAAGCTTTTTTTGAGAAGCATAGATGTTGTTATCACTGAATGCTGTTCCTTAAAATGCAAAGATTGTTCCAATCTTATGCAGTATTACGAAAATCCCAAGAATTGCGACATCGGTATGTTGCTTAAATCCTTAGATGCTTTTTGCGCAATTGTGGATGAGGTGATGGATTTTCGGGTGATCGGCGGAGAGCCGTTTGTAAATAAAGAGTGGTATTTGATAGTCAGGAGGTTAGTGGCTGAACCAAAAGCAAAAAGAGTGGTGATATATACGAATGGAACAATTGTGCCTGATAAAAAACACATTCCGCTTTTAAAGAACAAAAAAGTACTTGTGATAATTTCGGATTATGGAACTTTATCAAAGAAGTTATCCGAATTAAAGCAAGTGCTGGAGGAAAATAAAATCGCTCATCATGTTTTGAAAATAACCGAGTGGCTTGATTGCTCGGCTATAGCGGCTCATAATCGCGGTGTTCGGCAGAATAAGGAAATATTCCGAGTCTGTTGTGCCAAAAATATGGCCACTTTATTTGATGGAAAGTTGTATAGGTGCCCCTATTCGGCAAATGCCGATAGATTAGCTGCGATTCCGGATTGTAAAAGCGATTATGTCGATATTATGCATGAGCCGATTAGCGCGAAAAACATTCGCGCAATCAAAAACAAAGTTAAGCGTTTTCTTTTGTATAAGGAGTATCTTAAGGCATGCGATTTTTGCAATGGAAGACCTTTGTCCGGCGTTGAAGTGCCGCCCAGCGCGCAGATAGAAAAACCTTTGAAGTATCGCAAATATTCCGAATAATGTCCGATTTTAAATTAACTCGACCCCTTGCAAAATATATTTTGCAAGGGGTTTTTATTGAATGCAGTATCACATTACTGTATATTAATACTTAATAAATTTATAAAATACTCTTGACAATTACTGATAATTTGATATAATTTCATCGTTCTTTGATAACTTAACTTATACGGCAAATACCAAATACCAAAAAATTCAGAATAGTAAAAGGAGGGAAAATGAAAATAACAAAAGAAAGGGAAATAAAAATCTCTTGGAGGAAAGATGAGGACGGGAGAGAAACACCAGTAAGGTTAAATGATAAGGAGGTAGCCGCCCTACGTCCTGAGCCAATATCAACTGAACCGCCGATACAAAAAGACATAAATACAAGCACGGATGCGAAAAGTAGCAACGAGGAAAATTTGCGTTATCCCGTCATGGAGGCGCTGACAAGCAATTATTTTGATATTTGTGCTGAAAAAGAAAAAGAGAATCTTCGTCTTAATAAGATAAGAAAAAGAGTAGAAATGTTGTCAGTTCTTGCCAATGAAGGCCGGATAACTGCGCCCCAAAAAAAGAGATTTCTTTCAAAAAAAAGAGAATGTCCCAATTGCGGTAAGGAACTTCACAGAGAAATATTTGAAGATGGCGGTTATCCAGATTATGGCGACAAGTATGATTATTGCGCTTGTAGCTGCGGTTACGAATATGGGATAATACCGTCTCAGTTTAAAGATATTTTTAAGGATGTGCTCATTATGACGTTTCTAATAGGAAGCGCTTTAGGTTTTATCATATTAGAATCATCATGGTAGCGCCCTATCTACGATAATCATTTTGTTTCTTAACAATAATTCTAGCCCCTTGCGGAATATATTTCTGCTCGGGGCTTTTTATTGTAAAAATTGATATATTTTAGTTTGTGTTATAATATACAAAAAATATACAGATTAATACTTAATAATGGGAAATAAAGATATTATAAGCGTAGTTGTGCCGGTATATAACGCCGAGAAGTTTTTAAAGCAATCAATTGGAAGCGTTATTGGTCAAAGCTATCCGTATCTTGAATTGATACTTATTAATGACGGCTCAATAGATAATAGCGAGGCAATATGCAAAGAGTACGCTACTATAGATAAAAGGATAAAAGTAATTTCTCAAAGAAACAGCGGACCGGCTGCGGCCAGAAATAACGGAATCAGTCATGCTACGGGAGCGTTTGTTTTTTTTCTGGATGCGGATGATTTTATCGACAGCAAAACCTTTGAGATATTAATTGATAAATACAACGAGCATCAGCCCGACTTGGTTATGGGAAATTTTTGTAAGCTGGAAAATAACGGAAAAATTGTAAACCAAAGCGTTACCTTTAGTCCTGATGGCTCGCCGTTTACCGGAGAAATTAAAATTTTATCAAAAGAAGAGATTATTGATTTTATCAGGCATTTTTTAAAGCATCCAAGCAATCATTTGGTAAGTTATTGCTGGGCGAGATTGTATAAATTATCAGTGATTAAAAATAATAATATTTCCGCTAATGAGGATATGAGGCTTTTTGAGGATTTTGTTTTCAATTTGGAATATTTAAAACACATTGATAAAATAGTGTTTGTTAATAAGCCATTATATACCTATGTAATGCCCAACAATCACGTGACAGCCAGTATGGCGATTATAAACAGCGAAAGCTTATTGCATGATATGAATTTATTCAAGCAAAAAACCGGAGATTTTTTTCAGCAAGTAAATTTTGGTTTTAAAAGCGCAATTAATATTAATAAAGAGATAGGACACACTCTTATCCACTATACGATTATTTTTTTGGTTCGTTCTTGTCGGCAAATTGGCAAAAATAATAAAAAGTTGATTTATGATGAAATTAGAAAAATGGTTAATGCGCCGATTATTAAAGATAATTTGCGCTATTATTCTCCGCAAAAAGGAAACAGCAGAATTTTGCCGTTGTTGATGAAGCTTAAATTAATTAAATTAATAATTTATTTTTGCAAACATAAAGCTTATAAACGGTACGGAAAATTGAAATTAATAGAAAAGACTTCAAAATGAACAAACAAAAAATCGCCATATTAGGCGCAACTTCCCATATTGCTAAAGGCCTTATAAGCAACTTCTTTCAAAGCGGCGATTTTGAAATGCATCTTTATATAAGGTCGTCTGACAAAATAAAAGATTTTCTTGAAAAAATAGGGCAATCTAAAAGCAAGGATTATGCCATTTGCGAAGGCTACGACGATTTTTTAAAACATCATTATGACGTTGTGATTAATTGCGTTGGAGTCGGAACATCGAACAAGCTTCAAGGCAATTATTCCAATTATTTTACAGTAACCGAAGAATACGACAATTTAGTCATTAAATATTTGCAAAATATTAATCCTGACGCTCTTTATATAAGTTTTAGCAGCGGCGCGGTTTACGGCAGAGAATTAAAAGAATCGGCTGAAGAAAATTCTCTAAACTGCATAAAAGTGAACAATATTTTAAAAGAAGATTATTATTCTATTGTCAGGCTTAATGCCGAAACCAAACACAGGACTTTTAACAATCTCAATATCGTTGATTTGAGATTATTTTCTTATTTCAGCAGATTTATCGATTTAACAGACGGTTATTTCATCACGGAATTGTTAAATAGTCTTTTAAGTAAAGAAACTTTTATGACAAACGACCAAAATATTATTCGCGACTACGTTCATCCGAAAGACCTTTTTTCAATAATTAAAAAATGCATTGAGGCAAAAAAAATTAACGCGGCATTTGATGTGATAAGCGCCAAACCGGTCGAGAAAAAGGAAATCTTGGATTATTTTTCCCGAGAGTACGGTCTGAAATATAAAACAATCTCGTCTTTGGCCAATACGAGCGCAACGGGTTCAAAAAATATTTATTATTCAAAATATAATAACTCTTCAAGTATTGGTTACAAACCGGAATTCAGCTCTCTAGATACGATTCAGCAAGAATCAAAATATATTTTAGGCAATTTAACTAAATTATAAAAACGGAATTTTATGAACAACGGATTTTCATTGCAAGACCACTTTGATTTAACGAAAAGAAAACTAGAGGAGGCAAAGCCTTTAGTAAAATTATTTGCTTTTGATTATGATGGAACCATTTATGACGGTCTTGATTATAAACAGCCGGAAGTTATTGCTTTGGTGGAAAAAATTTTAGCCAAAGGCAAGTCGGTTTCTTTTATTACCGCCAGCGCGGCTTCGGCTTTGAAAACTTTTGTTCCTTTACTTAAGGAATTTCTTGTAAGCAATAACATAAATAAGCCTGTTTTTATTGGAGTAAGCAATGGAACTGTTTTATTTGAATTAAAAAAAGGCGAATTAAAAAAAATATATAGCCACGGATTAAATTTTGAGGAAATCAATCAAATAATTAGCGGATGGAAAAAGATTTATGATAAGTTTAGCAATATTGATTTGGCGGAGAAGGGATTAAACACGTTTCAAAAATTCTTGGGCGAAAGTTGGGTTGGCTATATTTCCGATGAGATTTTAAATTTATGCCGGCCATACGAAGGAAAAATTTTTGCCGAAGAAGCCAAGGTTACTTTTGTTTTGCCAAGAAGTAAAGATTTTCATGAACAAATCATAAACGATATGAAAAAAGAGCTGGGAGAACAATATAGTATAGTTGCGGGAAACGAACTATTCTGCCATATTACAAAAAAACTTGAGGAAGACAGCAAGGCGGTAGCGGTCAAGGCAATTTTGAAATTATTAAATTTAAAACTAACCGAAGTGGTAACTTTTGGAGATATGCCGACAGGCAATGACGAGGGACTTTTAAATTTTCCGTATAGTTTTACTAATTTATCTGAATTGATTAGAATAAAAAGTAATTTACAGAAACCCCCTTATATTTTATTTGAACCGGAATTATCACCCGTTGCTAAAATTTATAAGGCCGTAGAATATTTAATTCTATGAAACTAAGCGATTACGTAATTAAATTTATAAAAGAAGAAGTGGCTGATTCGGTTTTTTTATTGTCCGGCGGAGGCATTATGCATTTAGTTGATTCTATCGGTAAATCCGGCATTAACGCTTATTGCTGCCATCATGAACAAGGCGCAACAATTGCCGCTGAAGGATATGGGAGAATAAAAAATCACCCCGGCGTGGCTGTAGTCACCACCGGACCAGGTGGAACAAACGCCATAACCGGCATTGCCGGAGCTTGGCTGGACAGTATTCCAATGCTCGTTATTGCCGGACAAGTGAAGCGTGATAATATTACGCCGAGAAAAAATGGCGTTTTAACCGTAAGACAAATAGGGCTTCAAGAGTTAAATGTTATTGATACAGTGAAGCCGATTACCAAATATGCGGTAACCGTTGAAAACGAAAAAGAAATCCGCTATCACTTGGAAAAAGCGCTTTATCTGGCAACTCACGGCAGACCGGGCCCGGTTTTTGTGGAAATCCCCCTTGATGTCCAGGCAGCGGAAATAGAGGCAGACAACCTGAAGACTTTTAATAAATCGGAATTGGAAACAAAATCATTAAATATAGACGATGCTTTAATGGAAAAAGCGGTTAATTTATTAAAAGAAGCGAAGAAACCGTTGCTTATGGTTGGCAATGGCATTCGATTGGCAGGAGGAGAAAATATTTTAAGGAAAGTGATTAAAAAATTAAAAATTAACGTTGTTAGCGCGATTTTTACCGCGGACGATTTAGTCACTTATGAATATCCTTATTATTTGGGACGGCAAGGTATGGTGGGAAATAAAACGGCAAATTACGCCGTGGATAATTGTGATATATTGCTGGTGGTAGGCGAAAGACTGCAATTAACTCAAACTTCGTATGATTATGACAAGTTTGCCACGCAAGCAAAAAAAATAATGGTGGATATAGATGAGAACGAACTTTATAAAAAAACCGTTAAAATAGACATTCCGATTAATTGCGATGCTAAAGTTTTTTTAGAGGAGCTTTATAAACAAGATATAAACTTAAAAAGATGGGACGTAAAAGTTGAGCCGATTAATCCTGATAATTATTCCGGCGAGTCAAAATATCTTAATGTTTATAAATTTTTAGAAAAATTAAATAATTGGGCTGGTAAAATGGACGTTGCCACTTCGGACGGAATGGCGAGCGTTGCTCCGCACCAAGCTCTTAAAATATCAGGAAACCAAAGATTTATTACCAATGCCGGATTGGGCCATATGGGTTCCGGCCTTCCTTTGGCAATTGGCGCTTGTGTGGCTAATGGTAAGAAACCAGTTATTTGCTCAGAAGGAGACGGTTCAATCATGCTTTGTATTCAGGAATTGCAAACAGTTATTTATAATAAACTACCCATAAAAATTTTTATTTTTAACAATAACGGTTACATTTCAATTAGAAATACTCATATGAAATTTTTTGGCAAAATTTTTGCCGCTGATCCGTCATCCGGCGTAAGCTTCCCAGATTTTTCAAAGCTTATTCCCGCTTGGGGATTGGCTTACGAGCGGATTAATAATAACGATGAATTGGATAAATTAGAGAAAGTCATGGATCATCAAGGGCCGATAGTGTGTGAATTAATAATTAATCCTGCTCAACCAATGCTGGAGCGATGGTCAGCGGGAATGCTGAAGGAATAATAAAACGAATTTAAATCATGCTCAATAAAAAAGAGTTTAAACAATTATCGTCATTACTGAAAAAAATAAAAAATCCGCACGAGGGTTTGCCTCAGCCGGTTTTTGACGCTCTGTTAAATGTCGTTCCTTTTTTTGCCTGTGAATTGGTTATTGTCGGCAAAAAAGGAATTTTACTTACCTGGCGCGAGGATAAGTGGTGGAAAGGTTGGCATTTTCCCGGCGGACTTTTGCGCTATCGCGAGAGCTTTGACGAGCGCATTGCCAAAGTGGCGTTTAACGAATTGGGTATTAATATAAAAAAAAGTAAATTTTTATTTTTAAAAAATTATGACCAAGGCATTCGTTGTCATACGATTTCCGCAGTTTTTCTTTGTAAGACCGATATGACGCCCAAAGACGGAAAATTTTTCGAAAAAATGCCGAAAAATATTATAGAAGAGCATAAGGAGTTGTGGAAGATGGTAAAGAAATATTACTAATTTTAGTTTGACATAATTTTTTAAAAAGGGTATTTTATACAGAGTTAAATAAAAATTTTGACAATTAAATAAGAATAAAAACAGGAGAAACCGCGATGATAGAAGAAAGAAAAGAAAGAATTTTATTCATAGTTCCGCCTTATTTGAGCTATGACAATTTTATGAATCCGGCTTTTAACGAGCGTACAGTGGTGAAGAAATCGGGCAGTTATGGAAGCGTGGTTACTGATATGCCCATCGGCTTGATGTCCTTAAGTGCTTATCTGAAAAAACATTCCGAGACGGAAATAAAATTGATAGATTTTAATGTAATTTTGAATCAGATTGAATCTTTTAAATACCACTCCTTTTTGGATTTTTTTGAAGATATCCTTACATTTAAGTTTAAGGATCTTGTTGATTACAAACCAACCATCGTAGCAATATCTACTTTGTTTACGCCGTCTTATTACAATATGTTAATTGCTGCTTTTGCGGCGAAGAATATATTTGCCGATGCTTTGATAATCGCCGGCGGCGGTGTGCCAACTAATATGTACAAGGAGATATTCAATGATACTGATTGTATTGACGCGCTTTGTTTTGGAGAAGCGGAAAAACCTTTGTTAGGGCTCGTGAAAGCAGATGATAAAAACGAGTTTTTCAAAAATAATCCGTCATGGATTACAAAAGAAAAAGTTGAAAAACATCAGCTGTTTAAATACGACTTTATAGAGGACCTTGATGAAATACCATTCTATGATTACAGCATTCTTGATCTATCTGGATATGGTTTGAGCCCGACCATAAGCTCGTATGCCTCTTTTGAAAAAAAGAGCATAATCTTCCATGTTTCCACATCAAGAGGCTGTCCCTTTCGTTGTTGTTATTGCGCTTCTCATACTGTTCACGGCAGAAAGATGCGTTATCACAGTGTAGCTCGGATAAAAGAAGATTTAATGCGTCTTAAAGAACAGTACGGCGCAAATAGAATCGGTTTTCAGGATGACCAGTTTATGGCGGATAAAAAAAGAGCGCTTGAAATTATCAACATCGCCAAGGAATTAAAAATGGAAATTTTCTTCCAAAGCGGACTGGCTCTTTATGCTTTAGACAGGAAAATGTTGGAAACCATTAAAGAGGCCGGACTTAGCCAGCTTGTTTTAGCCATAGAATCGGGCAGTAACAGGGTTTTGAAAGAAGTAATGCACAAACCGCTTAACTTATCCATAATAAAGCGGGTAATTGCCGATTGCCGGGAATTGGGATTAGATACAGACGCCAATATTCTTATTGGCCTTCCGGGAGAAACAAAGCAGGACATTGAGGATACACGGACGTTCTTGAAGACACTAGATGCAACATGGTTCAGAATTTATATCGCAACTCCTCTTATTGGAAGCGAAATGTTCGATATTTGCCTTAAGAAAAATTATCTGAAAGGCAGCCATATCGGCAGCGATTTCAAAAGAGCAGTTGTTGAAACGGAAGATTTCAATTCAGACTACATTCAAGAAAAAGCTTATGCTTTAAATCTTGAGCTTAATTTCGTGGGAAACAGCGATTTCCGATTGAAAAACTATGAAAAAGCTTTGCAAGGTTTTGAGAATACGATAAGAGTAAAAAGCGACCATGCTTTTGCGTATTACTACGCCGCAAAGTGTTATGATATGCTTGGTGATACAGAAAAAGCGCAACGTTATATGAATACCGCAAAGCAGATTGTGAAAGAATATCCATTTTGGCGCAATTACGCTAATATGTTTCGTGTCCCAATTTAGTTATAAGGGACGATTATAGATTATAGGAGGGGATTTACGTCCCTCCTTTTTAATTGACTTTATTAATAAAAATTATTATAAGTATAGCAGAACACAAAAGCGCATAAATGCGCTAAAAACAATAAATAAGGAGAAAGTAAGATGAATGATATTAGCAAAACGGTAATATCGGGAATAACACAAAGCGAATCAGAAAAAAGAGATAAACTAAAGAAAGAAAAGCCGCGCGTTTACGAGAAAATTTTAAGATACAAGGAGAAAGTGGCCAGAGGAGAAGCCATTCCCATAATTCAGTTTCAATACCGGTATCCGTGCAACTACACCTGCGAGCACTGTTCCATTAAAAGATTTCAAACCACGAAAAAAGAGGAAACTGAAGACACAAGACGGGTTTTCACCATTCCGGACGTAAAGGAGCTTTTTCGCCAAGCTGATGAAATGGGTCTTGCCAATATGACAATCACCGGCGGCGAGCCCTTGCTTTTTCCGGACTTTGACGAGCTTGTTGGAGCAATAGGTCCGGACAGGTTTTACATTGCCTGCGATACCAACGGCTGGTTGCTTAGTAAGGACTGGGCAAAACGCTTGAAGGCCCTTGGCGTTGATAAAGTTCAGCCAAGTCTTGATAGCTTTTACGAGCATGAGCACGACGAGTTCCGCCAAAAAAAAGGGTCTTACAAAAGAGTGATGGATGCGATTAATTTTTGCCTTGAAGAAGGGCTAAGCGTCATGTTGCAGACCGTGCTCACAAAACATCGGGCTAGTTCCAAGGAATTTCTGGAACTATTGGAATTTGCCAAATCCAAAGGCGTTGGCGTTTACGTATGTTATGCTAAGCCGGTTGGAGCTTATGAAGGAAATATGGATTGCTTAATTACCCAAGAAGATGCCGACCGAGTGCGGGAGCTTGAAAAAGAGTATAACGTTTTTACTCATATGACTCCTTCATACGGCCTTAATCTCGGCTGCATTACGGTCAAGCGCATGGTGTCTGTTACCAGATACGGCGATGTTATGCCTTGCCCGTATATTCATGTATCGCTCGGCAATTTCTTTAGCGAGCCATTAAAAGACATTATCGAGCGGGGCATGCAAATTAAGTGGTTTGGAGAATATCACCCCGAATGCATCTTGGGCGAAAATATGGATTTCATCAAGCTTATCACCGATAAGATTAAGGGAAAGCCGCTTCCGATACCTTATACGGAAGTGTTTAAGGAAGAAGATTTTATGTAATAAAATGTTCGTTTAAATAAACCAAAAGCCTCGCTCTACGGGGCTTTTTTATTTTAAAAAATAAAGTATACGAAAACTTGTAAAAATAAGAAAATAATTTATAATAGTCAGAAGTTATGCGAATACCTTATGCTTTGGCCGTTTACGGCAAAAATGAAATAAAAGCGGTTAATGATGTTTTAAAAGAACACCGAAAGTTCGCTTCATGGACAAAAACCAGAGAATTTGAGAAAAAAATAGCGAAACTTTTCGGTAAAAAATACGGAATAATGGTTAATTCCGGCTCTTCGGCTAATTTATTAGCTTTTGAGCTATTAGATTTGCCAAAAGGTTCGGAAGTGATTACTCCGGTTTTAACTTTTTCCACAACCATTTCGCCTATTCTTAAAAAAGGATTAGTGCCTGTTTTTGTAGATGTGGAAAAGGGCTCATATTTGATAGATGAGGACAAAATCGAAAAACTTATTACTCCCAAGACAAAAGCTTTGATGATTCCGTCTTTAATCGGAAATATTCCGAATTTAAAACAATTGCGCAAAATAGCTGACAAATACAAACTCTATTTAATAGAAGATTCTTGCGATACTTTGGGCGCGAAGTTTGATCGCCGGCCAACTGGAAAATATTCGGATATATCGACAACCAGTTTTTACGGGTCTCATATCATAACTGCGGCTGGCGGCGGCGGAATGATTTGTGTTAATAGGCCGGAGTGGCATAAACGAGCTCTTGTTTTGCGCGGCTGGGGGAGGTCTTCGGCATTATTTTCGGAATCTGAAGATTTAAATAAGCGATTCAGTGAAAAAATTAACGGCATTCCGTATGATGGAAAATTTATTTTTGGCGAAGCGGGTTATAATTTCCAGCCAATTGAGATTCAAGCCGCTTTTGGCCTTGAGCAATTAAAGCGCCTTAAAACATTTTCTGCTACTCGAGCGAGAAGCTTCAAAGCGTTGAATAAGTTTTTTGAGAAATACGATAAATATTTTATTTTACCAAAATCCACAAAAGGCGCAGATACAAATTGGCTTGCTTTTCCTCTTACAATAAAAGAAAATGCTCCATTTTCCCGCATGGAGATTGTTAAATATTTAGAAAAAAATGACATTCAAACACGGCCGATTTTTACCGGCAATATCTTAAGACAGCCCGGATTTAAAAAAATTGCCAAAACTCAAAATAAATATCCAGTAGCCGATTATGTTATGGCTAATTCTTTTTTAATAGGCTGTCATCATGGTATGGAGAAAAAACATATCCAATATCTTAAAGAAAAATTTAATTCTTTTTTGGATAAAAAATAATCTGTTTTATAAGATACTGATGATTAGAGGCGATTATATCGACAGAATGAATTAAAATTAATTGAAGTACTATGTCTTCCAGTCTCAAAATTATATTAAGCGCCCAGCATTAATATAATTAATTTTAGAAAACAAAAAAGGTTTTTTAATTATCTTGCTGAAAAAATAATAGCGACTAATACCATGCTTTTAAGAATTAAAAATTTAATTTTTGAAAATACAACCGTTCGCCAAGCAGTCGCGAAAAATGCTTTCTGGCTTAGCATTGGCCGGTTCGGCAGCCAATTTATTAAGGCGGCGATTACTATTTACGCTGCAAGAATTTTAGGGACTTCAGAATACGGAATTCTATCCTATGTTTTAGGTTTTGTCGGATTTTTCACGATTTTTGCCGATGTCGGCATGAGCTCCATATTAACAAGAGAAATCTCTCAAAAACCGAAAGAAGAAGATCGTTATTTTTCCACTTTATTTAGAATTAAGATCGGACTTCTTTTATTTACAACTTTTCTTCTTATTTTTGTCGCCCCTTATTTTGCGAAAATAAAAGACGTGGCCGTAATAATCCCGTTTATTGCCTTATTGGTGTCTTTTGACGGTTTAAGAGATTTTATAGTCGCTTATTTCAGGGGAAAAGAAAAAATGGAATTAGAGGCGATTACTATGATTGGCATAAGCATAGCAACAGTCGTTTTTGGATTTGCGGCTTTATATATTTCTCCTACTTATCAAGCGCTTATTATTGCCTACATTTTAAGTTCAGCTTGCGGATTTTTAATAGCCGTCTTTTTTTTAAAAAAAGGGTTAAAAAAAATTATAGGCAATTTTTCAAGAGATATTCTTCCGTATGTGGCAAAATCGGCTTGGCCCATAGCCGCAGGAGGTATTGTTAGCGCCTTTATGGTTAACGTTGACATAATCATGCTGGGCTGGTGGCGGACATCTTCTGAAGTAGGCCTTTATTCAGCCGCTCAGAAAATTGTCGGACTGGTATATATAGCGCCCGGTTTAATCAGTTCGGCTGTTTTTCCGCTTTATTCCCGTCTTGTTCATGAAAATGAAACGGAAAAATTAAAATTACTTACATCAAAAGTAGTCGTTTTTCTTTTTTTAATTACTATCCCGATTGTTATAGGAAGTATTATTGTGGGTAAAGATATTATAAGTTTTATTTTCGGCGATGAATACGCTTCGGCCAATATTGCTTTTGCCGTTCTTATGAGTTCAATTCTCGTTATTTATCCGTTTACTATTTTAAATGTTTTCGTTTTTGCTCATGACAAGCATAAGAGTTTGTTTATTTATAATATTATCGCTTCTTTGAGCAATGTAGCGTTAAATGTCTTGCTTATACCGTATTATGGCATGATTGGAGCTGCAGTCGCGACAGTGCTTTCTAATTCATTATATACTTTATTTGTCTGGAGATTTGCCAAGAAATTAAATTATTTTACAGTTTTACCTTGGCTTTTTAAAATCATAATCGCCGCTTTAATAATGGGAATTTCGACATTTTTTATTGCAAAACTGGGAGTCAATGTAATTATCAATATAATTAGCTCTGGCGTAATATATTTTGCATCACTTTATTTGTTAAAAGAAGAGATGGTAAAAGAAATAAAATTATTTTTTCCGCGATAAACATGAAAATTCTCCATATTGTTCCGACTTATCTTCCGGCTTATCGCTACGGCGGACCCATAAAAACCGTCCATGAGCTGAATAAACGGCTGGTAAAAAATGGGGCGGAGGTTATTGTTTATACGACAAATATTGACGGCAAAGGAGTTTTGGATGTCCCTCTAGGAAAAGAAGTTATTATAGACGGCGTAAAAGTTTATTATTTTCCTATAACTTTTCGGCTTTGGCAATATTCGTATTTATTACATCGCATTTTGGCGAAGAACGTTAAAAATTTTGATTTAATTCACATTACTTCTGTTTTCCTTTCGGCTTCAACTTTAGGCGCTTATTACGCTAAAAAATTCAACAAACCTTATATTATTTCTCCAAGAGGCAGTTTAATGAGAGAACCGCTTAAAAGAAAAAGCAGTTTTTTAAAGAGAGTTTATATTTATTTGATTGAAAAGAAAAATTTAGCTGGCGCGGCAGCGATTCATTTTACGGTTGAAATTGAAAAGGATGAATATTTAAAAAATAATTTTCCTTTTAAAAAAGCAATAATTATTCCAAATGGGCTTGATGCTGAAGAATTTGAAGAGAAAAGAATTCCTTTGGGTTTTTTCAGAGAAAAATTCAATATTCCTTTTGATAAGAAAAATGTTCTTTTTTTAGGACGCTTAAGCTGGAAGAAAGGATTTGATACTTTAATTCCGGCTTTTAGTAAAGTCATCGAAAAAGAGCCGAAAACTATTTTGACTATTGCCGGCGGGGACGATGAAAATTATAAAAAAGAAATTGAAAAACTTATAAAAAAATACAATATTAAAAATCAGGTTATTTTCACCGGAATGCTTTTGGGAGACGATAAAATTTCGGCGTATCAGGACAGCAATGTTTTCGTTTTGCCGTCTTACGCGGAAAATTTCGGTCAGGCAGTTGTTGAATCAATGGCTTGCGGTTTGGCGGTTGTTGTTACTAAAAATGTCGGCATCGCGCCAAATATTGAAAAAGCGGCTGCCGGTTTAGTAATCGAAAAAGGCGAAAAACAATTGACTGAAGCGATTTTAAAAATTTTAAGCAATCCTGAATTGGCCAAAAAAATTGGCGAAACCGCCAGGCAATTAGTTAAGATCGAATTTTCCTGGCCTAAAATTGCCAATAAATTTATAAAAGAATATAATAACTTAATAATTAAATCATGAAACTTCCTCTTAGTGTTATTATTTTAACTTATAACGAAGAATTAAATATTGAAAATTGTCTTAAAAATATCGTCAATTGGGCAGAGGAGATTTTTATCGTTGATTCTTATTCTGCGGATAAAACTTTAAAAATTGCGAAAAAATACGAAGCAAAAATTATTCAGCACTCTTTTGAAAATCAGGCGCAACAATTTAATTGGGCCTTGGATAATTTGGAAATTAAGAACGATTGGATTTTGCGGTTAGACGCGGATGAATATCTGACCGAAGAGCTAAAAAACGAAATAATCGGAAAACTTAAAAACACAGCAGACGACATAAGCGGTTTTTATATTAAAAGAAGAGTTTATTTTATGGGCCGTTGGATTCGCCACGGCGGTTATTATCCAATATGGCTTTTGCGGTTATTTAGAAAAAATAAAGCCAAGTCGGAATTACGAGCAATGGATGAGCATATTGTTTTATTGAACGGCAAAGGGGAAAAATTAAAAAATGACTTTATTGATGATAATAAAAAAGATTTAACCTGGTGGATTGAGAAACATAATAATTATGCTTCGCGCGAGGCAGGTGAAGTAATGAATTATGAATCAGGAATCATGAATTATGGAGGAAAAATAGAAGGCCAAGTAGCGCGAAAACGATGGTTAAAAGAAAAATTCTATTATCGCTTGCCTATTTTTTTCAGAGCTTTCTTTTATTTTATTTATCGTTATATTATTCGTTTTGGATTTCTTGACGGCGCAAAAGGATTGATATTTCACTTTTTGCAAGGATTTTGGTATCGTTTTCTAGTTGACTCAAAAATTTATGAAGCAGAAAAAAGACAATTATATTCTGGGGATTAATGCTTATCATGGTGATTCTTCTGCTTGTCTGATTAAAAACGGCGAATTAATGGCGGCCTTGGAGGAAGAAAGAATTAGAAGAGTTAAACATTGGGCCGGGCTTCCGACAGAGGCGATTAAATTTTGTCTTGAGCATGCCGGTATCAGTATAAAAGACGTTGATTATATCGCTATCAACCGCGACCCCTTTGCCCGGTTTCATAAAAAAATTTTAAGAGTTATTCGTAAAGGGATTAGTATTTCTTTTATTAAAGAAAGGTTGGCAAATCTCAAAAAAGTAAAAGGCGCAAAAAAAAGTATCGCTGATTTTTTTGGCGTAAGCGTAAAAGAAATAAAAGCAAAAATTATAAATGTTGAGCATCATCGGGCGCATTTGGCGAGTTCGTTTTTTGTTTCGCCGCTTGATGAAGCTGCGGTTGTTTCAATCGATGGAATGGGCGATTTTGTTTCCATAATGACCGGCATCGCGAAAGGCAATAAAATAAAAATTCTTGATCGTGTTGAATTTCCGCATTCTCTTGGTATTTTTTATACCGCTTTGACTCAATTTTTGGGTTTTTGGAATTACGGAGACGAATATAAAGTGATGGGTCTTTCGGCGTTTGGGCAACCTATTTATTTGGATAAGATGCGTCAAATCGTTAAATTAAAAAAAAATGGATTTTTTGAGCTGGATACTTCTTATTTCCGGCACGACAGCGAAGGCGTGGAAATGACTTGGCTTAACGAAAAGCCGATAGTCGGCCGTTTATTTTCGGATAAATTAATAGAATTATTAGGAGAACCGCGCAAAGAAAACGAAGAATTAAGTCAAAGGTTTAAAGATATCGCCGTCAGTCTTCAGGTAATGTACGAAGAAGCCTTTTTTAATATTTTAAATCATTTGCATCAAAAAACAGGTTTAAAAAATATTGCCTTAGCAGGTGGCTGTTTGCAAAACAGTTTGGCGAACGGAAAGATTTACGCTAATACGCCTTTTGATAATGTTTATATTCCGCCAGCCGCTCATGACGCCGGCGGTGCTATTGGCGCGGCTTTTTATGTCTGGAATCAGTCATTGGATAACAAAAGAGATTTTATAATGAGCTCATCTTTTTGGGGGCCGGAATATAGCGATGAATATATCAAAAACGAAATATTAAGCATCAAAAATGAAAATTTTAAAGTAAAGCGTTTGGAGGAAAACGATTTAATAAAAGAAACCGCTAGGTTTTTAGCCGATGGAAAAATCGTCGGATGGTTCGAGGGCCGGACCGAATGGGGGCCGCGAGCATTAGGTAACCGCAGTATTTTGGCTAGTCCGTGCTTGTTGGAAATGAAGGAAACTTTAAATATTAAAATAAAAAAACGCGAGCCGTTCAGGCCCTTTGCTCCGGCGGTTTTAGAAAGCGCGGTTGGCGATTATTTTCTGTCGCCCGACGGCAAAAAATTAGCTCCAGTTCCGTTTATGGAAAAAGTTTATACTATTAAGCCGGAAAAAAGGCGGGAAATTCCGGCAGTTGTCCACATTGACGGCACCGGCCGGCTGCAAACAGTTAGCGAAGAAAACAACCCGTTATATTTCAAATTGATTAAAAAATTCGGAGAATTTACCGGAACCCCAGTTTTAATTAACACTTCCTTTAATGAAAACGAGCCGATTGTTAATAAGCCCCGGGAGGCAATTGATTGTTTTTTAAGAACGAAAATGGATGTAATCATCCTCGGAAATTATTTGATTACAAGGACATAAAAACAGCAAAAAATTTTTTCCGTTTTTTTAATACTTTTATGAAAATTTCTATCATCACGGTTTCTTATAATAGCGCAGCAACAATTGAGGATACGATTGAAAGCGTTTTGTCGCAAAGCTATAAAGATATTGAATATATTATTATTGACGGCGGTTCAACAGATGGAACGCTGGAAATAATCAATAAATATAAAGGCAAAATCGCTAAATTTATTTCTGAACCAGATAAGGGTCTTTATGATGCCATGAATAAAGGCATTAAATTAACCACCGGCGCGATTATCGGCACTTTAAATTCCGACGATGTTTATGCCGATGAAAAAGTGATTGAGCTGGTTGTTGAAAATATGAAGATTAAAGAAGCAGATGTTTTATGGGGAAATTTGATTTATGTGGATAAATTTAACCTGAATAAAATTATTCGATATTGGAAATCTTCGAATTATCAAGAAGCAAAGTTTAAAATTGGTTGGCATCCGCCTCATCCGACTTTTTTTGTCAAAAAAAGTATTTACGAAAAATACGGCGTTTTTAATCTGGATTTCAAAATTGCGGCTGATTATGAATTAATGTTAAGATTTTTGGAAAAATACAAAATTAAATCTTGCTATTTTGATAAAGTTTTGGTAAAAATGAGGGAGGGCGGAATAAGCAATAAAAGTATTTATAATATTATTAAGGCGAATATTGAAGTAGCTAATGCATGGAAAATAAATAATTTAAAAGGCGGAATCTTGGCGTCATTTTTAAAACCAGTTCTTAAAATCAGTCAGTTTTTTAAATCTAAATAACTTAAATGACTCAGTGGATAGATGAAAATTTTTATAAAGAAATTTTAAACGCAGTTCCGATTGTCTGCGTTGATTTAATTTTAATCAGAGAAAATAAATTTCTTCTTGGCCAACGGCTTAATGAACCGGCAAAGAGCCAATGGTTTTTTGCCGGCGGAAGAGTTTTTAAAAATGAACCTCTTAAAGATGCCGCTCTTAGAAAAGCTAAAGAAGAATTAGGGGTTGAAATAACCTATTCAGACCTTAAATTATTAGGCGTTGGCGAGACAATTTTTCAAGAATCTAATAGACACACCGTCAATACTGTTTTTACTGTTAATTTTAACAATACTTTAGCTATTAATTTTGATAAAACACAACATTCAAAAATTGAGTGGTTTTCCAGTATTGATGAAAATTGGCATCCTTATGTCAAAGAAATGCTGGAATTGGCGGGTTTCGGTAAAATTAATTAAAATTTTACCTCATTGACAGAAAATAATTTTATTTCTTCAGTTTTATTTTATTTTTAAAATAGTTAGAATTTCCTCTAAAATTTTTTCTTTAAGCAAATAAAGCGTTCCGAAATAAATTCCGGCCGAAATAATTATATTAATAATTACATTTATATTAGATTCATTTAAAATAAATGCTATTACTCCCATAATAATAGCGGCAATAATAGCTTTTGATAACTGGCGAAAGCTAAAAAAATCATTTATTTTTTTGGCTATTCTCCATGTGAGGCTGGTATTTAAAAATTGGGCAATAACCGTGGCGATAGAACAGCCGACAATTCCGTAAGGCGGTATAAGCAAAACATTTAAAATAATATTGCTTATTGCTCCCAACCCGACAGGAAATTTCAATTCCTTTTGTCGGTTGTGCGCCAAGATGAAATTACCCAAAAGTATCTGAGGAAAAATAAAAAAGGGAGTAAAGAGAAGTATTTGGAAGGATAATGTTGCCGGCAAATATTCCTTTCCGTATAGCAATCCTATAATCGGTTTGGCTAAAATTACACCGCCTAAAAATACGGGCATAGCTATTGAAAATATTATAACCATGCCTTTTTTCATAAGATTTTTAACTCTTTCGTTTTCTTGATTATTTACAAACCGCGACATAGAAGGAAAAATGCTGGTTGCCAAGATTGCCGGTAAAGTATAAAGCAGCTGAATTATTTTCTGGCCGGCTGAATAGTATCCGATTTCTTTAGGAGTTTTCCACCAGCCGAGCATTATCATATCAGTATTAAGCATAAAAGCGCCGAAAAAACTTAAAAGTGCTATCGGATAAGCAGAATAAAGAATCGGTTTAATCAGGCTTTTGTCAAAACAATTTAAAATTTTTTTAAAATGTTCTCTTAAGATTATAAAACCAACAAAAAATCCGATCATTGTGCTGAAGGCGTAGGCCAGTGTCAGAGATTTTGAAGTTGGCGCAAAATAAAGGGCGATTAATCCGAACGTCGTAATGGCAATGTTGGTTAATATTGAAATCAGCGCCTCAAACTCCATTTTTTCAAATGCACGAAATGAAGCTAAAGAAAATTCTCGCAAGCCGTCAAAAATGACGATTAAAGCGATAAAAACCATTAAATTTTTTGCCGCCTCTAATTTGGAAAAATAAGGAGCCGCAAAAATAATTAAAAGAACCGTTATTGCGAGGATGAAAATCTTTATCCAGAAAGCAGTGGAAAAATATCGGTCTTTTTGACCCTGCTTTTGCACCATCTCTCTTGTCAGTATCTGGCTTATGCCAATATCAGAGAAAATCGTAAAAAATCCTGCTAGTCCCAAAGCGTAAGAAAAAATTCCGTAATCAGCCGCTCCTAAAGCGCGGGCAGCGTAAATTATAATAATTGCTCTGATTAGTCGACTGCCTATTTGAGAAAAACTAAGCCAAAAAACATTTTTAGCGACAGTTTGGCGGATATTTCTATTTTGGAAAAGGAGCGATTTTAATTTATTCATCAGCTATGCGAGATGAAAATATATTTAATAGTTTTTAAAATTATCAGAAAATCCAAAAAAAGCGAGCGATTTTTTATGTAAAATATATCGTATCGGAGTTTTTCATGAGCTTCTTCAACTGAAGCGCTGGGTTTGTAATTTAACTGCGCCCAGCCGGTCAGTCCCGGTTTGATAATATGGCGCATCTCGTAAAAAGGCAGTTTTTTGTATATTTGAACAAGCTCCGAGCGTTCTGGCCGCGGTCCGATAAAAGAAATATTGCCTCTTAGGATATTGTAAAGCTGAGGCAATTCGTCCAAGTGGCTGTAGCGCAAAATTTTTCCCAAAGGCGTAAGCCGGTCGTCATTTTTAATAGTCCAAAGAGGCCCGTTCTGATTTGTTCTCATCGTTCTGAATTTGTAAAGAATAAACGCTTTTTCGTTTTTTCCGGTTCTAACTTGCTTGTAAATTATTGGTCCTTTTGAGGAAGCTTTAATTAATCCCGAGATAACAATTATCAAAGGCAGAAAAATTATGCCCGAAATCAGCGAAAATAAAACATCAAAGATTCTTTTAAAAATATCGTAAAATTTTCGATAAGCAGTGATTTCTTCTATAAACCAGCTTTCCTCAAGATCTTCCAAAGGAAGTTTTTGGAAAATCATTTCGTAAAAATCCGAAAAGTAAAGAATTTTCATTTTTAGCGGTAAAAGTTTGTAGATTAATTTATTGGCAGAAGGATTATTTTTTAACTTATTTTCAATAACAACTATTTCAATGTTAGTTTCATTGATTTTTTCGATTAAATCGGAAAGATTTTCTTCAGTCGGTTCTTTTATCCATGAGTTTGCTCCGTATCCTGCTTGAGGATTATTTTTTAGATATTCAATAAGATGTATTGTATTTGGCGAGCTTCCGGTTAGAAGCACTTGTTTTTTCCAGCCGCTGGAAATAAATATTTTTATGAGTATTATCCGCCAGGAATAATCAATTAATCCGAAAACAATTCCGAAAATCAGCAAGTTTGTTTTTGGCGTAAGCTGGAAAAACGGTTCAAAAGCGTAAAAAAGAATTATTGATATTACAATGCTTACGATTATGGAAATTATAAAAACTCTGATTGCTTCTAGGTTGTGCCTAAAAAACTTGTTTTTATAAAGGTCAGATAGATAAAAAATAAGCACCCAAACGATAAAAATAACCGAAAACGGCTTTAAATGGTCTTGCAGAGGATATTGAAATGTGTCCGAACCGTAGCGGATTAGCATGGTTAGCGCGAGCGAGCCGTATAAAATGATAATATCTCCGATGATTATGAGGGCTGTTTTCAGTTTTGAGGCAAACATTTAATTTAATATCTTAGCATATTTAAAGTCATAATTTCAAACCTTGACAAAGTCTATATGCGCGGTATAATGCAATAAGATTAGTAGAAGACAAAGTGAATTAGGTTTTTAGCCAAAACCATTTTGCCTTAGACTAAGACTAATAAAAAGGGACGAAATTAAGTAATTGGATTGCAAATCAGCAGTCCATAAATATAAGGCAAAATGGCTTATTCCGATAATCAGGGTTTTGAAAGGAAGATGTATTCCGGCAACTGGCAGTGTTCAAAGTGCCAAGCCGCGATCAACGAACTTCCTTTTGAGCCTGATCCTCAAAGATTAGACCAACTTCTTTGCCGAGATTGTCATCGTCAAAGACGACAGTCATTCGGTGGCGGCGGCGGAGGAGGTGGTAAGAGATTTTTCAGGAAATAATAACAAACCGCCCTTCACATTGTGTGGGGCGGTTTTGTTTTTTTATGATTATGATATAATTTAAGAAAGGTCGTAATTATTCCTTCAATATTTGCAAAGATTTTTTGCAGCCATTGAATTGATAACTTATGAATATGAATATGAGTTCGTTGCTTAATTGGGTTAATTTAGTATTGGGAGTTTGGATTTTAATTTCGCCGTGGGTTCTGGGATTCTCCGGTTTTGCTCCTGCCTTGTGGAGCAATATTATCGTCGGCGTTCTTATAGCGATTTTTGCATTATGGGCGCTGTTCGGTAGCAAGTCAGTTTCCTCGATGATGCCGCCGCAACAATAATTTTTTAAGTCATGTATTGGTTGTGTCAGCTCGAATCTAGGCAGGCACAACCAATGCGCGATTTTATTCAAAAATGGTTAAAATTTATTCAACATCAACCTGTCCCTATTGTGTGATGGCTAAAGATTATTTCAAAAAAATCGGGGAGTCTTTCGAGGAATATAACGTTTCCGAAGACGAAAACGCTCGCGAAGAAATGATTAATAAGTCCCATCAAATGGGTGTGCCGGTAATTGATATCGACGGTACGATTATTGTCGGATTTAATCGGTCGGAGATAGATAAGGCGCTAAAAAAATAATTGTAATTGACTGACAACTTACGACTAGTAGCAAAAGTTATAATTTTAAACCAATTATTAGTTGTTGGCTTCGACGATTCTGTCGAAGCTCCGACTTTGCGTCGGAGTTGTAGGTTGTGAGTTAAATCTATGTACGATTTAATAATTATCGGAGGCGGTCCGGCTGGAGTGGCTGCTGGAATTTACGCCGCCAGAAAAAAACTTAAAACCCTGCTTATTGCCGAAAGTATCGGCGGCCAGCCAGTTATTGCTTCAGAAATAAATAATTTTATAGGCTTTAAATCGCTTAGCGGTGTTCAATTAAAACAGGCTCTTGAAGAGCACCTGAAGTCTTACCCCAATATTGAAATAGAAGAAGGGCAAAAAGTTTTAAAAATAGAAAAAACCAGCGACTTTTTCGCAATCTCGACTAATAAAGGCAACTCTTACGAAGCTAAAACCATTTTAATTTCTGTCGGTTCAAGTCCTCGCCGACTTAATATTTTGGGCGAAGACAAATTTGAAGGCAAAGGCGTTTTTTATTGTTCAATTTGCGATGCGCCGCTTATGAAAAATAAGGTTGTGGCGGTTATTGGCGGAGGCAATTCCGGTTTTTATTCTATTTTGGATTTGCTTCCCTACGCCTCAAAAATTTATGTTTTGGAATATGGAGATGTTTTAAGAGCCGACCCTATTTATATTGAAAAAGCCAAAAATTCCGGAAAGGTGGAAATAATAAAAATGGCTGAAATGAAAGAAGTTGTGGGCAATAATTTTGTTTCCGGTATTAAATATCAAGATCGGACAGGCGGAGAGCTTAAAGAAATTGAACTTCAAGGCGTTTTTGTCGCGATTGGCTATCAATCTAACAGCGCCTTAGCTCAAGGATTGGTGGAGATAAATGAAAAAGGGAAAATAACGGTTAATCATCAAACGCAGGCAACTTCAATTGAAGGCGTTTGGGCAGCCGGCGACGTCACCGATGTTTTATATAATCAAATAAATATTGCCATAGGCGATGCGGTCAAAGCGGTTCTAAATATCTACGATTACTTGCAGAAAAAGCAATAGTAATATGGAGGAAAAAAATCAAAACAGCGAAAAACCCCCTCAATCTTATTGGAAATTTTTCGGAATGTTTTTAGGAATTATTTTTTTGATTGTCGGAGGAGTTTATTTGGGATTTTTTAAAATTGATATTGATAAAAATTTATTCGGCAAAGTTTTCAGCGATGATTTTGAACTTATCAGCCAGATTAATTTAAATTCTCAGAAGAAATCAGAAGAAAAATCATTTTCTTCGGACAATAATACTCAACCCCAAACTATTAAAAGCAAAAAAGCATCAACACAAGCAAAGAAAACTCAAAAAATCGATAAATCTCCGCAAAATAAATCCATTGTCGAATTAAAAACAAGCTCTCAAAATTTTTCCGGAATTGCGCCTCATACTTCTTCGTCAATTTCGGTTTTAACGCCGACTAATCCTTTAATAATCAATAATCAGGCGGGAGCTGCTTTACCCGCAGCATCAACAACTTTGCTTGTCTCAGCTCCGCTGAATTATTTATTAAAAGTGTCAAAATCAGGCGATGGGCAAGGTCTGATTACCGCTAACTCCGGTAATATTAATTGCGGAAGCGTTTGTGAGGATGAATATACCGGCGGAAGCTCGATTATTATTTTTGCCAAGCCGGATAGTAATTCTTCTTTTGGCGGTTGGTCCGGAGCTTGCAGTGGCTTAGGAAATTGCGAAGCATTGATTAACAGCGATATTTTAGCAACTGGCGCATTTTATTTATTGCCATCTGTCGCATCTCCTTCTTCTCAATCTCAGCCAGTTATAAACCATATTTTAATAAGTGAAATTATGGCTGGTAGTGACGCAAATTCTAATGACGAATTTATAGAACTTTATAATCCAACGTCGAATCCGATTGATTTAACCGGCTGGTCTATCAAGAAAAAAAGCTCAAGCGGAAGCGAATCAACGCTTGTATCTTCCAGTCGGCTTGAAGGAAAAGTAATTTTTCCCAATAAATATCTTTTACTCGCTAATGAAGGCGGTTATAGCGGTTCGGTTTTCGCGGATATTTTTTGGCCAAAGTCATATAGTTTGGCTTATGCCAATAATGCAATAGTTATTTATAATAGCCTCGGAGAAACAATTGAAGAAGCTAGCTGGACGGAAATTCCGAAAAATCAGAGCTATGAGCGCGTTTCTTGGGGCAATAGCCAATTTCAAGCTCAAGTCAATCCCAGTCCGCAGAACTCCAACAGCGATTAATTTAATATTATTGAAGTATTGGGTGGACTATTATATAATAACAGCAGTTGATTTCAAAAAATAATAAGTCTGAAAACTAAAAAGGAGGCGCGCAATGGTAAAAGGAATCTTCAACAGCCTTGATTTTTGGCTTATGAACGACCTGATATTTTTCGAAAGCTTGATAATTATTTTAATAAGTATCAAAATAGTTGAATATCTATCAATAAGAAAAGATTTGATATTGATAAATTGCGACCAGATGCCGCTTGCGCTAACTCTTCAGTTTTATTTTTTATTAATGCTTTTACTGATATTAGGAATTTTTGATATGTCTGAAGCGATTGTTATTGTTTCGGCGGTTATTATGATTTTATTTTTAATTTTGGAGCACCAACTTGAAGCTTGGAAAAGATTTATTGAATTTCGTGTAGCGATTGGCTATTTTGATGGTCATCCGGAAAATCAGGTGTTAATACTGGATGTAAAAAGAAAATAATTTATGAGTTTTTATTGAGGCAGGACCAATATCCTGCCTTTTTATTTTATGCTGGAAAATGATATAATTTTATCAAATGAACTATCAATTGCTCCTCGGCGTAATTCTTTCCATTATTTTAGTTTTTTTAATTTGGCGAAAGCCGGAATATGAAAATATCGGTCTTAGCCAATACCGGAAAGAAATTAATTTTCTTAAAGAAAAGCGCAAGTACAAGATTATCAGTCTTTTGAGGGAAAAAAGTGAAATTACCAATAACGATGTTGAAAAATTGCTGGATGTTTCCGATGCCACTGCCACTCGTTATCTTGATGAGCTTGAAGCAAAAGGCATAATTGAAGCTCTTGGAGAAACCCGAGGCATCAAATATCGTTTTAAAAAATCGGCTCATCGTTAAATCTTGGATGAGCCGATTTTTGTCTATATTTAACAAGGGTTTTTTAATTATCGGCTCACCTCGAAATTCAATAATTCATCAAAAAAAGATAAAAAAAAAGCCCGTTGCAGTCTAGATTAGACTGCAACGGGCTTGGCTCTTATTTATTGGGATGTTTATTTAAATAATTAATTGATTCTTGAGCAGAACTTTTTTTTGGAGTCAGGATATTAGGCGGTTTATTTATATTTTCAGAATTTACGGCGTTATCATACGCCTTGAAAATTGCTTTTTCCAAAACTTCTTTGGTTTGTTTGTTATTAGGGAAAAGAATATCTCTATTTAAACCTCTGGAGTCAATTCTTTGGGGCATAGCAAGATATAGCTTATTTCCAATTTTAATAATTCTTATTCCGGTAATTCCTATCTGAATATTTCCTCCATTAATGGCAAAAGAGGCATATGCTATGCAATTGTCTCTGGTTGGCTTGGTGATTAAATGGATTCTTATGTTTGAAATTTCCATTTTATTCGCCTCCTCGTGATTTATAAGTTATAGGAATAACCACAGTTAAAACATCCCTTTTATTTATTAATGATGCAATGAGTTAAAGATCTAATTAAAGCATATTGTTTTTTATTTTTAGAGTCAAGTTTAGATGGTATAATGTTTAGATGGTGGTCATTCTTCATAATATAAGAAGCTTGTATAATGTCGGCGCTATTTTTAGGACTGCGGACGCGGCAGGAATTGAAAAAATTTATTTATGCGGCATTACTCCTAAACCGATTGATGAATTAAGCCGGCCGCGAAGCCAATTAACTAAAGTTTCTTTAGGTGCGGAAAAATATATGAAATGGGAATATGTAAAAAACACTACTAGTCTGATTGATAAACTCAAAAAAGAAAAATACAAAATATTCGCTATTGAGCAAAGCAAAAAATCAATTCCGTACTATAAGAAGATAAAACGTAAAAACTTAAAAACTAAAAAATTAAAGATAGCATTGGTTTTGGGTGGTGAAATTAAAGGTTTGCCGCCGTCAATTCTGAACCGCGCGGATAAAATTTTGGAAATCCCGATGAAAGGCAGGAAGGAATCGTTGAATGTAAGCGTAGCTTTCGGAATAGTTGTTTTTAATTTAGTTAATTTGTATAATAAAAATTAATATGACAAAGATTGCAATCAACGGTTTTGGCAGAATCGGCCGGTTATTTTTTCGGCAGATTTTCGATGAAAAATCCGCCAGCCGGCGGATTGAAATTACCGCTGTTAATGATTTAGGCGACGCGGAAAACCTTGCTTATTTATTGAAATATGATTCGGTTTACCGAGCTTATCCCGGAGAAATATCTATTAAAAAATCAAGCGACAAAAATTATCTTGTAATTAACGGCAAGGAAATTTTATTTTTGCAGGAAAAAGATCCGACTAAACTCCCCTGGAAAGATTTAGGCATTGATATTGTTGTTGAGTCAACCGGAGTATATGAATCATACGATAAAGCTAAAGCTCATCTGGAAGCCGGCGCTAAAAGAGTGGTAATGACCGCTCCGGCAAAAGATGCTGATGGCGAACTTGGACAGACCGTGCTGGTTGGTATAAATGAGGGTAATTTGAAAACTTGTAAAATTTCTTCCAATGCATCGTGTACAACTAATGCCGCTTCGCCGGTAATATCGGTATTAATGGAAAATCCCGGAATCGAAAAAGCGGTTTTAAATACGGTTCATGCTTATACTAATACTCAAACAATCGTGGATAGCTCGGTAAAGGGCTTGGATTTTCGGCGGGGCAGAGCCGGAGCGCAAAATATAATTCCCTCAAGCACCGGGGCGGCTCTTGCCGTATCCAGAGTTATAAAAGAACTGGAAAATAAGTTTGACGGCATTGCTATTAGAGTTCCTGCGGTGACTGGTTCAATTGCGGATATTACTTTTGTAAGCAAAAGAAAGACCTCGGTCGAAGAAATTAATAATATCTTAAAAGAAGCGGCTAAGTCAGACCGTTGGCAGGGAATTTTAAAAGTAGTTGACGATCAGGTTGTTTCTTCTGATATAATCGGCGAGCCGTACGGCGCGATTGTTGATTTAAAATTTACCAAAGTTATTGACGGCGATTTAGTAAAAGTGTTGAGCTGGTATGACAATGAATGGGGTTATGCGGCAATGCTCGTTAAACATGTTTTAAAAGTCGCGGAAAACCTGTAAAATAAAAATTATGAACCAACAACTTCTTGATTACATAAAATATCAGCTTCAAGAGGGCATAAAGCCCGTTGATATAAAAAATATTTTAGTTTCTAAAGGCTGGATAGATGAAGACGTAAGCGATGCGATGAATGTGGCAATCAGGCAGATGGGACTGCCTTCAAAAGAAGCCGGCGCGCCTTTAAGTAAAAATTCAGATAATTTTCCGCCCAAAAGCCATAAGTGGATTTTTATAATTCTTATTTTAATAATTATTTTAGTTGTTTCCGCGGGATTAATTTTCTTCTTGATTCCGGAAATTTTCTATTCATTTTTAGATTCTGTTTATCGGTCAATAGTTAGTTAATTTGCGTTAATTTGTAGAACCAAGTTATTTTATAAATTTTATGATTAAATTGATTTTAATTATAGCTGGAATTTCACTTGCGTCTTCTGGTCTTTTTGCCGGCGCTGTTTCCAGTCTTTCCCCGATTGATATTGCCATTACGCCGGACAACCCTTTTTATTTTTTCAAAAGCTGGAAAGAATCAGCTGAAACATTTTTCTCTTTTGGCGCGGAAAATAAGGCCAAGCAGTATCTTCATTTGGCGGAAATTCGGCTGGCTGAATATTCTAAATTGATGGATAAAGGCAAAATTGAATCCGCGGAACGCACTTTGCAAAAATATCAGGACCAGCTTAACCGAGCTCTTCAAAAGATCGAAGAGTTGAAACAGAAAGGCGAGGATATAAAAGATCTAAGCCAGCAAATTGAAGAAACCACTTCAAGACACATTGAAGCTTTGCAACAAAATCTGGAAAAAATCCCGGAAACCGGTAAAAAAAGTCTGGAAAACGCTATTGAAAATTCGCAAAAAGCGATAGAAAAAATTTTTGAAAAAAATAATCAAAAGATTAATTCTGGTCCCTGTACTATATTAGGAGACAAAAGAGGATGCGCAAGAACTGATTTCAACCTTATTGAGCCAAACGGCGGGGAAAAATTTTGTATGGGAGACGATATGAATATTAAATGGGAAGTTCCCAAGGAATATTTTGACGTAATTAATGTTACATTAAGAGGAGGAGGTGATTATTTAAAAGAAATTAAGATAGGAAGCTTTCCTTCAAGTTATAATGAATCAGGAGAAATTAATGGAAAAGGAGATATGCTATGGAAAATTCCATTAGGAATTAACGAAAGTCAGGTTTATGAATTATGGATTAATGGAATTTATAGTGGTTCTTATGTTAATGATGTTAGCGATGGATTAATTTCAATAAGAAATTGTCAGGGATAACAGGATTTTTTTAAATTTATTAATTTTAAATATTACCCCCCCCTCCTATCGGGGGAAATTTTTTAGCTTTATGTTATAATTTTTAAATGGTGCGCTATTTTTATTTTGCAATTTTAATCGGTATTTTAGGCGGTTTATCCTTTGCCTTTTTTAATATTAATAGCCGGATTGTTAATTTGTCCAGCACGGCAGTTTCCTCCAGTTTACAGGCGAATTTAATTGCCACTCAATTTCAGGTTATCAGCCGAATTATAGATTTCAAAAAACAAGAGCCGATAACTTTGATATTTGTCGGAGATATTATGCTTGACCGAGGCGTGGCTAATCAAATAAAAAAGAACAGCGATTATTATTTCCCTTTTTTAAAAACCGCGGAAATTTTGCGCTCTGCTGATTTAACTTTCGGTAATTTAGAGGGTCCTATTTCAAGTAGCGGAAGAAATCAGGGCAGTATTTATTCATTCAGAGCCGAACCAAGCGTTGTTGAGGGTTTGAGATTTGCCGGCTTTGATGTTTTATCCGTTGCCAATAATCATATTATGGATTGGGGCAGGGAAGCGCTTGAAGATACAGTTGATATTTTAGAGGCAAACGGCATAAAATCGATAGGCGCTGGAAAAAATTTTTTTGAAGCCAATAATTTTACGATAAAAGAAATAAAAGGAACAAAAGTCGCGTTTTTTGCCTTTACCGATTTGTATCCAAAAAGCTTGGAAGCTGATGTTAATTCAGCCGGTATCAGCTCGTTTGACGCAGAAAGAGTTAAAAATGAAATTTGGCTTATAAAAAATTTAAAAGTTGCGGATATTGTCGTTGTTTCATTCCATTGGGGCAAAGAATATGAGACGCGTTCAAATTCTTTTCAGCAGAAAATAGGCCGAGATTTAATAAATAGCGGAGCCGATATAATTATCGGCCATCATCCTCACGTAGTTCAGGAAATTGAGCGTTATAAAAGCGGCTGGATTGCTTATAGTTTGGGCAATTTTGTTTTTGACCAGAATTTTTCCGATGGTACCAAAGAAGGCTTGGCGCTTTTTGCGGAAATAAGGGATAAAAAAATAATCTCTTTTAATCCGCTGGAAATAAAAATAAACCCTTATTTTCAGCCGGAAATTGTTTCTAATCATCAATAATATCGGCGGTAAATTTGATTTTTTAATTTATTTATGATAAAAATAAAATTATGGAAGAAAACATGGATAATTTTGAATATATGACTTTAATACCAACAGTAATAGAAAAATCACAATACGGCGAACGGGCCTATGACATTTATTCCCGGCTTTTAAAAGATCGGATTATTTTTCTTGGCGGACCGGTTACCGATTCGGTGGCAAATAGCATTATTGCCCAATTGCTGTTTTTGGAGCACGAAGACCCTAAAAAAGACATTACGCTTTACATTAACAGCCCGGGTGGAGTGGTAACTGCCGGACTCGCGATTTATGACACTATGCAACACATTAAGCCCGATGTCTCTACTATTTGCCTCGGCATGGCGGCATCTATGGGCGCAGTTCTTTTAACAGCCGGCAAGAAAGGCAAAAGGTTTATCTTGCCCAATTCCGAAGTTTTGCTCCATCAAGTAATGGGCGAGGCCGGCGGTCAGGCAGTGGAAATCGAAATAACCGCTCGTCAGATTTTAAAAATCAAAGAAAGATTAAATCAGATTTTGGCTAAACACACCGGTCAGTCGCTTGCCAGAATTGAAAAAGACACTGACCGCGATTTTTATCTTTCGGCTACTGACGCTAAGGAATACGGCGTGATAGATGAAATCATAAAAGGAAAGAATAATAAATAAAAAAAACCCCCCGCAAAGCGGGGGGTTTTTTAATTTAGATTTTTTCGCTGGCGGATTTTTAACAATCACAGTTAACAATAATTTATTCGTTTGGTTTTATCGATAATCTAACATAAGCAGCCTAATATTTTTTTAGATAATTATTTGATTTAATCGGATAAAATTATTATAATTAACATTAATGGCTAAAATTCATTTTTTTGAAATAGAAGACTGGGAAGCTGATTATGTTAAAAAACAGCTGCCTGGTTTTGAATTATTTTTCAGTAAGGAAAAATTAAACAAAGATAATTTGCCGCAAGACAAAAACGCCGATATTATCTCTGTTTTTGTCGGCTCGGAAGTCAAAAAAGAAGTTATTGACAGTCTGCCTGATCTCAAGTTAATAACAACGCGCTCCACAGGTTTTGACCATATAGATTTAAGCATTGTTAAAGAAAAAGGCATTAAAACTGCTTATGTGCCGGGCTATGGCGACAATACAGTGGCGGAATTCGCTTTTGGATTAATTTTAAGCCTGTCTCGAAAGATTTATGAAGCTTTTGATCGGTTAAAAGAATCCGGCCAGTTTTCTTTTGACGGATTAAGAGGCTTTGACCTTAACGGAAAGACAATCGGCGTTGTTGGTACGGGCCGAATCGGCAAGCACAGTATAAAAATAGCCAAAGGATTTGGAATGAATGTTTTGGCTTATGATGCTTACCCGAGCGAAGAATTGTCCAAAGAACTTGATTTTAAATACGCGCCTTTTGAAGAATTACTATCGCAGTCAGATGTCATAACTCTTCATATTCCTTATAGCCAATCAACTCATCATATAATTAATAGCGATAGCATAAAGAAAATAAAAAAAGGGGCAATTTTGATAAACACCGCGCGCGGCGGCTTGGTTGAAACCGAAGCTTTGGTTAAAGCCTTAAATGACGGGATTTTAAGCGGTTACGGAGCCGATGTTTTGGAGGAAGAAGGGGTAATTAAAGATGAAAGAGCATTTTTGCTTTATGGTCATCCGGAGGAGCATAATTTAAAAACCGCTTTAGCTAACCATGTTTTAATTGATACGCCTAATGTTATTATTACGCCTCATAATGCATTTAACACAACCGAAGCACTTCAGCGTATTTTAAATACAGATGTTGAAAATATAAAAAGCTTCATTGAGAAAGGAGAAGTAAAATACCCGATTCCAATGAAATAGTTTTTTAACTTAATTAGCTTCTTTGGTCTATTAAAGTTAAAAAATTAACAAGCTAACAAGCTGATAAACTAACAAGCTAATGAAGTTAATCTCTTATCTTTTTAAACATTTTTTTTATCGTATCAAAGAATTTTTTCGCCATTGGTACATTAAAAGTTTTTTTATCTATTCAAATTTTGTGGTTTCTTTATTGGAGCGCTTGGATAGATTTTTTGCCTTAAAAATTACATTTCGCTTTATTTTTCAGCCGCTTTATTCCGATAGAAGCGTTATCGGCTATATATTAGGCTTTATTTTTCGGCTGGCGAGATTGATTATTGCGTCAATGGTTTATCTTTCGGTTATCTTAATCGCAGTTTTTTTATATTTAGTTTGGCTGACCATTCCGATTTATCTGATAATAAAAATTTTTATAGGTTGAGAATCAAATGTTTGAATTAAAATTGCAAAATTTATATTTTGACGAACCGCGCCTTAAAATGGGGCATTCTTCGCGTTTCTTCTCGCGGCTGATTATCTATTCTTTTTACGTGATTTTATTTGTTGGTGACATTACTTTTTTGCTTTCGAGCGCCCGGCAGTTATTTTTTGTCGGATTATTGATTTCTTTATTTTTAACCGACCGTTTGATTCACTTTGGCCAGGCGGAAAGATCATTAGTTGGTTTAATCCGTTATTTACCAAGGCTTAGCCGTCGAGGCAAATCATCCGATCCGGGTAGAATCAATGTTGCTAATTTTTTTACGCCGAAAAGTTTTTATATTTTAGAAAAATCTTTCGAAAAAGCTTTATTTTTAGGCGGAAATTTTCATCTTTATTTACTGGAAAATATTTTATCTCAAGCGGAAATTCAAAAGGGATTTTTGCGACTGGATGTTTCTTTGAAAGATGTTAATCAGAAGCTTAGAGAGTTTATAAAAGAAGCCGGAGATAAGAAATGCAACCCCTTAGAACTGTGGAGCAAATTAGACATGCTGGCAAAATCAGCTTTTGTTTTTGCTTTTTACAATAAAAATCGGTTTGTTGCTCCGTGGGATTTATTTTCCGCTTTGGCAAATATCGAAGATCCCTTAATTAGCCGCTTTTTTGGCATATTTGCAATTGACGCGTCTGATTTGGAAAAGACCATGATTTTTTCCCGATTCGACAAAAAAATTGATTTTTTTAGGAGAGCGCCGAAAGTGTTAGGCGGATTTGTCCGAAAACCGTTCCGATTGCGTCATCGGGTGATAAATCGGGCTTGGACCAGCCAGCCGACTCCTGTTCTCGATAAATATAGCGTTGATTTTACTGATTTGGCGCGCGCTGGCGGTCTTGGTTTTTTGATCGGCCATCAACAAGAATATGATCGCTTAGTAGATGTTGTTTCAAGGCTTAGCAAACCCAATGCCTTGCTTGTTGGCGATCCGGGCAGCGGTAAAGAGGCAATTGTTTCAGCCTTGGCTTTTGGAATTGTTAAAGACGAAGTGCCGGAAGCGATTTTCGATAAGCGATTGGTTTCTTTGGAAATTGGCAATCTTATTTCCGGAGCGCCGCAAGAGGAAATTTCCAAAAGAATTAATAAAATTGTTGAGGAAATAATTTTATCCGATAATATTATTCTTTATATTCCAGATATTCATAATTTGGTTAAAACATCAGGGCAAGGCCTTATGAGCGCGTCGGATATTTTAATGCCGATTATCAGTAATGATGCGTTTCCGGTAATCGGCGCCACATATTCCCGAGAATTTAAGCAATTTATAGAGCCCTTGAGCGATTTTTCCAATAATTTTGAAATAATCCGAGTAGAGGAAATTTCTGAAGAAGAAGCAATGAGAGTTTTGGTTTATGAAAGCTTGATTTTAGAAAAACAGTATAAAATAACTATAAGTTTTAAGGCAGTTAAACAAGCGGTAATTTTAGCTCATAAGCATTTTCATCAGAAGCTCTTGCCTTCAAGCGCTGAAGATATTTTAAAAGAATCTTTGACGAGCGCTTACAAAAATGGAAATAAAATTTTGCGAGCCGATGATGTGACGGAAATTGCTCAGCGAAAAATCAATGTGCCTTTGCAGACGGCTGAAAAAGGCGAAGCGGAAAAACTTTTAAATCTTGAAGAATTTATTCATAAAAAATTTGTTGACCAAAAAGAGGCCGTCAGCGTAGTCTCTCGAGCCTTAAGAGAGTATCGCAGCGGCCTTTCAAGAAAATCCGGACCAATTGCCAGTTTTTTATTTGTCGGGCCGACCGGCGTAGGAAAGACAGAACTTTCTAAAATTTTGTCAGAAATTCAATTTGGTTCAGAATCTCAGATGGTTCGTTTTGATATGTCTGAATATCAGGCCAAAGAAAGCATTTTTAGGTTTATTGGTTCAGTTGACGGAAAGATTTCCGGCACTTTGACCGAATCGGTGCTTAACAAGCCGTATTGTTTGATTTTGCTGGATGAGTTTGAAAAAGCCCATCCCGATATCTTGAATCTTTTTTTGGCAGTTTTTGATGACGGCCGATTGACTGATTCCACGGGAAGAACTGTTAATTTTAATAATACTATTATAATTGCCACCTCAAACGCTCATTCCCATTTTATTAAAGAAAAAATCGAAGCCGGCGAAGCTATTGGAAAAATCAACGAAGAGCTAAAGAAAAAATTAACCGAGTATTTCCGGCCGGAACTGCTTAACCGGTTTTCCGGCATAATTGCTTTTAAAAATCTTTCGCCGGCGGATATTAAGGCAATTGCCGAATTTCAGCTGAAATCATTGGCAAAATCTGTCGAAGGAAGCCATGGCATCAGTCTTAATTTTAATCAGGCGGTTATCGGGAGAATCGCCGAACTTGGTTATGATCCGGCTTTTGGCGCTCGGCCGCTTCGCGGCGTGATATCCGATAAAATTAAAAGCGTCATGGCAGAAAAAATTTTAAGAGGTGAAATTAATCGGGGCAATATCGTGGAGTTGAATTTAGAGAATAATGAGGTAAAATTCTTAATAAGATGATTTCTTTTGTTAAAAGCATAAAATCAGGCGCCTGGTTTAATAGGGTTGTTAAGTATTTTGTTATCAGCGACTTATTGCTTTGGACCGGCTGGGGCGTTATTGACCCGATTTTTTCTGTTTTTATTGTCAGTAAAATTGTCGGCGCCACTCTTCTTTCAGTCGGGCTCATGGCAACCATATATTGGCTTACGCGGGCCGTTTTTCAGATTCCCATCTCGCTTTATCTTGATAAAAACGACGGAGAAAAAGACGATTTTTATATTTTGATTATTGGCATTATAATTGTCGGAATCAGCGCTTTAGGCTTAGTTTTTTCCAAAGAATTATGGCAGATTTATTTGATTCAATTTGTAAAAGGCGCTGGATTTGCGCTTTATCTTCCTTCTTGGCTGGCGATTTTTTCCCGGCACTTGGATAAAAATCATACTGCCTTGGATTGGGCAATCAATAGCAGCGCGGTAAGCTTGGGCGTTGGTTTGGCTGGAATTATCGGAGGCACAGTCGCCACTTTGTTTGGCTTTAAGCTTGTTTTTTTAAGCGCGTCTGTATTTGCCATACTAAGCGCGATAGTATTGCTTTTGGTTTCCAATTCAATAATGCCGAGAGATAAGGCAAAAGTTGCCTTAGAAAAACAATTATTAAGAAACCAATAAAAGTTGATTTTTTGAAATGTTTATTTATTATTAATTAAGACCTTCAATAATTTAAAGGAGGATATTATGGCAAACGTAGAGAGAGTCGGTAGCCTGCGTCGGAAGAGAATTAAAAAGCTCAAAAAGCTAAAATCTAAAAAAAGAAAAGAGATAACGCCCCGGCAGAAATAGCCGGGGTTTTTTATTTAACAATATCGTAAAATGACAGATTAAAATCTGTAAGCTATAATTATTTTAAACAAAATCATGTCCAACAAAGAAATAGCCAAAATTTTTCATAATATGGCGCTTTATCTGGAGGTGGAGGGCGTGATTTTTAAGCCGCAGGCTTATGAGCGGGCGGCGATGAGTTTTGATGTTTTATCAGAAGATATTCGCGAAATTTATAAAAAAGAAGGCATCAAAGGAATAAGAAAAATTTCAGGAGTGGGCGAGAGTATGGCCGATAAAATTGTTGAATATTTGGAAAAGGGGAAAATTAAAGAATACGAAAATTTTAAGCGGAAAATACCCATTGATATTGAAGAACTTATAGCGGTTGAGGGAGTGGGCCCGAAAATGATAAAAACTCTTTATCAAAAATTAAAAATAAAAAATCTTCAAGACCTGGAAAAAGCCGCTAAGTCCGGGAAAATCAGAAATTTGCCTAAATTTGGAGAAAAAAAAGAGCAAAATATTTTGCAAAGCATTGAGTTTTTAAAGCGCGCCAAAGGAAGGTATTTATTAGGCGATATTTTGCCGACTGTTAAAGAAGTAATCATAGGATTAAAAAATATAAAAGATGTTAAGGAGGCGCATGTAGTTGGCTCTTTGCGCCGAATGAAAGAAACTATCGGTGATGTGGATGTTTTAGTTGTTGCCGAAAAACCTCAAAAGGTGATGGATTATTTTGTTTCAATGCCGGGAATTGAAAAAATCTTGGCTAAAGGCGCGACTAAATCTTCGGTTAGGATGAGCGCTGGTTTTGATATTGACATAAGAGTGGTTTCTGAAAAAAGCTATGGTTCGGCTTTGCAGTATTTTTCCGGCTCAAAGGAGCATAATATCGCTTTAAGAAAAATAGCGATCAGTAAGGGATTAAAATTAAACGAATACGGCTTGTTTGAAGGAGTAAAAATGATTGCTGGAAAATCCGAAGAAGAAATATATGAAAAATTGGGTATGGCGTGGATTCCGGCGGAACTTCGAGAAAATAGCGGCGAAATTGAACTAGCCCAGAAAAATAAATTACCCGAACTTATTAAAGTCAGTGATATTAAAGGCGATTTGCATGTCCATTCTGATTGGGATGGAGGCGAAAATTCAATTTTAGAGCTCGTTGAGTCAGCAATTAAAATGGATTATCAATATCTTGGCATAGCTGACCATACAAAATTTTTACGCATTGAAAATGGTCTTGACGAGAAACGCCTTCGCGAAAGAAATAAAGAAATTGATAAATTAAATTTTCGCCTTCGCCAAGGCTTCGGCGGGCAAGCAAAATTCCGGATTTTGAAGGGCTGCGAAGCAAATATTATGGTTGACGGCTCGATTGATATTGATGATCAAGCGCTTAAAGAGCTTGATTTTTTGATTGCCGGAATTCATTCTCAGCTAAAAATGAAAAAAAAAGAAATGACAAGTAGGATTATTAAAGCGATGCAGAATCCGCATGTTGATATAATTTCTCATCCCACCGGAAGAATTTTGCAAAAGCGAGACGAATATGAAATGGACTTTGACAGAATTTTAAGAGTCGCTAAAGAAACAAAAACTGTTTTAGAAATTAATTCTTTTCCGTTGAGGCTTGATCTAAAAGACATAAATATTAAAAAAGCCAAAAAAGCAGGCGTTAAAATGGTTATTAATACCGATGCTCACCATAAAGATTCTCTGCGTCTTATGGAATACGGTGTTTCTCAGGCGCGCCGTGGCTGGGCGGAAAGGACTGATATTGTAAATTGCTGGCCAGCGGAGAAAATGTTAAAAATGTTAAAATAATTTTATGAGAGAAATTTCAGCGGGAATAATTATTTATCGAAAAACCAAAGACGGACTAAAATTCTTATTGCTCTATCATCGAGGCAGTTATTGGAATTTTCCTAAGGGGAAAATAGAAAAAGAGGAGCGCAGTTTTCAGACGGCAATTCGAGAAATTAGGGAAGAAACCGGATTAGGCAGAAGCGATTTAAAATTCAGCGATTATTTCAAGGCTTACGAGCGTTTTGTTTTTTGGCGGAAAATAACCGATAAAAATGTCAAAGTATTTAAAACAGTCATTTTTTATTTAGCAGAAACCGAAGAAAACCAGATAAAAATTTCCAAAGAACATGAAGGCTATGGCTGGTTTGATTATAAAGAAGCTATGAAGATACTTTCTAAATATAAAGACAGCCAAAGAATTTTAGCTCAAGCTTACGAGTTTTTGAATAAAAGAAGCGTGCGTCAAGTTAGGCCGTTAAAGTGAAGCTCTGTTAACAGGAGTTGGCGGCTTCTCTTGGAAGCCGGTGCGGAGCGAAACCCCGCACCGAAAGCCTCCGGCTTGACACCTCCATCCCCAAGCAGAGATAGGGGCTTTCTGGTGCGTGGGTAAGTATCTTAAAAAAAATCCCCGGCAAACCGGGGATTTTTTATTTTACTTTCTCTACAATTTTTTCGAATACCAGTGGTTCATTTTTGGCTAAATCCGCTAAAATTTTTCTATCCAAAATAATGTTTTGTTTTTTAAGACCAGCAATTAGTTTGCTGTAGGTTAGGTCATGCGCTCTTACACCCGCGTTAATTTGAACCTGCCATAAGGCGCGATAATTTCTTTTTTTCTCTTTTCTGCCTTTGAAACTGCGGCTCCAAGCGTGAAGTAATGCTTCTTTAGCCGCTCTTTCCTTAGATTTTCTGCCCCAGCGGAATCCTTTGGTATATTTTAATATTTTTTTTCTTTTTCTTGTGGCATTTTTGCCTCGTTTTACTCTGGTCATATTATTAGTATTTTAGTGATTGGTATTTAGTGAATAGGTTTTTTATTAAATACTAATCACTATCCACTATTATAAATATTTCTTAATAAGTTTTTTGCTTAAGTCGTCAATTGATCTGGTTATTTTTTTTCTTTTTATTTGTGAACTGCTTTTTTTGGCGCGAAAATGGCACAGACCCATCGCTCTTCTTAAAACCTTTCCCGTTCTTGTAACTCTTATTCTTTTAGAAACAGTTTTTCTCATATTTTGCGTAATTTATTTTTTTATGATTTGCATTACCAATCCCTTTCCTCCGAATCTCGGCTCCATAGTTATTTTTATATCAGAGGTTATCATTTTTATAAATTCATCAAGTTTATGTCTTGCCCAGTCTCTGTTATATTTTTCTCTGCCTTTTAGTATTAGCATGATTTCCACCTTATGCCCTGCCTCTAAAAATTCTTGAATTTTTTTAGCTCTTATCTCTAAATCGTTTTTAGCGGCTCTTGCGCTGATACGCACTTGTTTGAGCCCGCTGACTTTTTGGCTGGCCTTTTGTTTTTTTAGTTCTTTTTCTTTTTGATAGCGGAATTTGTCAAAGCTGATTATCTTGGCAATCGGCGGTTTTGCCGTAGCGGTTATCTCCACTAAATCCAATCCTTTTTCTTCTGCAAGTTTTAATGCCTCCTCGCGAGACATGACTCCTAAATTTGTGCCGTCTTCGTTAATTACTCTCAGCTCCGGAGCAGTTATTTGATTGTTGATTCGATAGTTAATAATTTTTAGAAATTTAAAAAATTCAATGGCAACGCGGATGCAATTGCGTATCCATTGATTTGCTGTTGAATTACAATTAAATTCTAATTGTAATTTGGTGGAAATGGCGGGAATTGAACCCGCGTCTGGCAGTGAATTTATAAAATATCTACAAGCTTAGCCTAATTTAAATTTAGAATTAAGAATTATGAATTAGGCAAAACATTCTCAATTCTTTGCCGTTATTGTCTTCCGATTTCCGGCAGGAGCGGAACAAGCTCAAATTATTACACCCGAAACCCTCAAATTGAGCGTTTAAGGACGGATGCTGCATTAAGCAAAAGCTAACGCAGGAGTCCCGCTCAGCGGGACTAATCTGTTTTTGGCAGATATTTTGTTTAATCCGATGATTTATGAGGTGACGAATTGTCCTCAGCTTGCTGTTTTATAAATGTGCCGCCATCAAATCCAATCATTCCCATTTGCTGATTACTCTCGCAGTTTTTCCCGAATTTTCGCTTCAATGTCTCTTTTTTTAATAAGCTCTCTTTTATCGGTTTTTTTCCTGCTTTTTCCCAATCCGATATCTATCTTAATCAGGCGATTTTTAGTATAAATCTTTAAAGGCACTAAAGTCAAGCCTTTTTCCGCTACTTTACCGATTAAGTTTTTTATCTCAGATTTTCTTAAGAGCAGTTTACGGTTGCGTTTTGAGTCGTAATCAATCGGCGCGTTTTTGGGCTGATAAGCAGGAATATCGGCGTTGATAAGCCAGGCTTCGTTTTGCCTGATTATTGCATAAGATCCCGCAAGATTAATTCTGCCGTTTTTTATTGATTTTGCCTCAAAGCCTTTCAATTCCAAACCCGCCTCAAAAGTTTCAAGGATATTGTAATCAAAGTATGCGCGTTTGTTGGTGGTGATCATTGGCATAATTAGAGTATAAAACGATTATCGAATTAAATAAATAATCTAAGTAAAAAAATGGACCATCTGTTTTGCACAAATGGCCCAAAGCGGATACTTTAAATTGCAACTTACAAGCTATTTGCCATTTTTTCTATATTCTTAAAATATTTTCGGCAACTCGGACAAAGAACGTAATCTTTGCCGTTCACCATATTTTTTAAAGCCAGCCATTCTTTCGTAACATCAGGAGCAAGAACTTCTTTCCCGCAATCATTGCATTTGTAGCTCATAATTACTCCGGCAATGTATTTTATCGGCATAAAATCCTCCTTTTATTTTTTTTCAGATCGCACCATATGATAAATTTTTAAGCCACGACTATTTATCAAAGGTCTGTTGTTTTCGTAAAACAGTCCGCAGAAATAACAGTGATAAGCTACTCTTGCTTGATTTTTTATTTTTTCTACATGCGGATCATTAAAAGCAACTAACCCTCCGCATTCCACGCACCTTTTTGCTAAGCAGTCAAAACATATTATGTATTCAGCTTTTTTGGCATATATTTTCCAGTTTTTTATTTTGACATCGGAATAAGGAGCCGTAAACTCTTTCTTTCCGCAAAAATCGCATTTAAACAAATGAAATTTAAGCGAGCGGATTATCGGCATAACCCCTCCTTTTTATTAAGTTGTAAAGCTATCTTATTATAGTAAATCATATTTTTTGATAATTGTCAATCAAATTGTTTTAAAATAAAAAGGAGCAGAATCGCTCCTTTTAATAAAAATTTTTAGATTTATAGGCTCGAAAGATAAGAATTCTCTCTTTTTCGGGAAAACAATCTATTTTTATTTTAGCGTTACAACACAGACAACGGAGATAGGTAAGTTCGCTGTTTTTATCATAAATAGGCTTAATATCTGATATTTTTTCGCCACAGCTGTGGCGGTGTTTTTTCTTGATTGGCTGGCAAAGATGGCGTACCAAGCCGATGCCCGCTACTGGCCATTCCTCGGCGATGATTGCTGGCAATTTGCCCATGACCCTACTCCTTTTGCTTTTCGGTTTTCAATCCTTTTCTTTTTTATCTGTAAATTGGGGTGGCGGCGAATAGGCAAATTTATCTTTCAGTTCTTTTTGCGCGCGTTCTTCGGCATAGTTGATAAGATTTTCGTCCACCGGAATAATAGTGACTATTCCGGATTTCATTTTTCCGCACTTCTCGCACATTTTTACTCCTCCTTTTTAATTTTGAATTTGATGCTTTCTAAATTATAATGAAACTAATGATTAAATCAATAATTGAAAATTATCTTAAAAAAATTATTAAAGAGCCGGTAGCAATAGAAGTTTTTGCGCCAGAACAGGAACAATTCGGACACTATTCAACCAGCGTTGCTTTAAAGTTAGCAAAAGAAAAAAAGCAAAGCCCGATGGAAATCGCAAATAAAATAGTGTCAGGTGTTAAAGGTCAGCCTCGACGTCAAAGAGTCGGGGCTCCGACCGAAACATCGGAGATGTCAGATATCGTGAGTAAGATTGAAGTTGTTCCGCCCGGCTTTATAAATTTTTGGATTTCTCCAGAAGCTTTGCAGGATGAGCTTAAAGAAATTTTGAAGAAAAAAGAAAAATATGGCAGGTTGAATGTCAAAGGTAAAATCTCAAAGGTTCAACTAGAATATGTCTCCGCCAATCCAACAGGACCTTTGACTTTAGCTAACGGCCGAGGCGGATTTTTTGGCGATGTTTTAAGCAATATTTTGGAATTTTCCGGCTGTAAAATTGAGCGGGAATATTATGTTAATGATACCGGCAATCAGATATTCACTTTAGGCCGGTCGATTTTGGCTCTAAGGGGATTAATTGACTCTGAAGAAAAATTTTATAAAGGGCAATATTTGAAAAAATGGGCGGAGGGAAAATCTGCTTTAATAAAAAGATTTGCCAATAATCCCTTGAAGTTAGGCCAATTAGCAGCCAAAGATTTTCTGGCGGAAATAAAAAAAGTTTTAAACAAAGGCGCTGATATATGTTTTGACAGGTGGACTTCGGAAGATAAGCATATTCATAAAAAAAGTTTTATCACAAAAACAATGGAAGTTTTTAATCGTACCGGTTTAGTTTATGAAAAAGAAGGAGCGGTTTGGCTAAAAACTTCAAAATACGGCGATGATAAAGATAGAGTATTAATTACCAGCGATGGTTTGCCTACTTATTTTTTAGCAGATGCCGGCCATTTTTTGGAAACCAAGTCCCGCGGTTTTAATTCGAAAATAATGATTTTAGGCCCCGATCACTATGGCTATGTCAAAAGAATTCAAGCAGCCGCTAAAATCATTGGCCTGGAAAAATTAGAAATTATTATTACTCAAGCCGTTAGGTTAATCAAAGATAATCAGGAAGTTAAAATGTCCAAGCGGAAAGGCGAATTTGTTGCTTTTGAAGAATTATTGAAAGAAGTAGGAAAAGACATCGCTAGATTTTTCTTTTTAATGCATTCTCCGGACAGCCATATGGATTTTGACCTTTCATTAGCCAAAGAGCAATCGATGAAAAATCCGGTTTATTATTTGCAATATGCGGCAGTAAGGGCGCAAAGTATTTTAAATAAATCAAATGTCAAAAATAAGATGTCAAATGCCAATTTAAACCTATTAAATACTCCTGAAGATATAAATTTAATGCGTTTGCTTGCGCGGTTTCCCGAAAGCGTTGAAGAATCAAGAAATAAATACAGTCCGCAAATTTTAGCGCGTTATTCTCTGGATTTAGCGAGAGAGTTTCATAATTTTTATGAGCGGGAGCGCATTATTGGGGAGGCGCCAGAACTTGCGGTAGCGAGGCTTCAATTAATTAAAGCAGTCAGAATAGTTTTTGGAAATTTGTTTAATTTATTGGATGTCAGCTATCCAAAAAAAATGTGAAAACGGCTCAAAAATAATTCAATTGACCGATGAGCCGTTTTCCAGCTATATTTTATGATGGTTTTTAAAGAATCGCCTGCCTGCCTGCAGGCAGGGTCCATGTCGTTTTTAGCGATTTTTAATATTTTAGAAAAAATTTATGGCAAAACTGGAAAAACTCGCGCTTATTCTTATCGGCCTTATCGCCGGAATTGTTTTGATTTTTTTGGGCAAGCCGCAAGTCGGCGATAATGCCTCAAAAATTACTTTAATTATTGAAGGCAAGGAATATGCATTGCTTAAAGCCGAGACTTCTCTTGAAAAAATGCGCGGCCTTTCCGGAATTACCGAACTTAAAAACGCCGATGGCATGATTTTTTATTTTAAGCCGGCGCAAAAAGTTTCTTTTTGGAACAAAAATACTCATTTTGATTTGGAACTTATCTGGATGAAAGATAGTAGGGTTGTCGGCCGTGATTTTCTGCCGTCGGAAGAAAGGACTGGATTAGTTATAAAAAATTCTCCGGTTGAAGTTGATTGGGTTGTGGAATTAATAAAATCTTGACTTTTATTGACTAAAACGATAATAGCTATTATTCTAAGTTTAGATTTTTAAAATATAGCAAGATATATTTAAAGCCATACACAAAGAAAAGGGAGGTGGGGCTATGAAAAAAGCAATAAGAAAAATATTAGCTTTTTTATTATGCTGGATTTTATGGATTATGCCGGCAATCAAAGATTTAAAAGAGTCGGGATTTGAGTATGGCGGAATAACCTGTCTTTTTCTTTCCCTTGCAACAAATGCGTTAATTCTTCCTTTTATATTCTCAGGGATTCATCTTTTGGTTGTTACAGAAATAAATCCAAATATTCCGCTTGTCATATTTGATTTTCTTCCTTTTACTTTTCCAGTAGGGTTGTCAATTTATCTGATAGCAGGAATCATTTATCACCTTACTGTAAAAGAATACGGTGGTGCTTCGTGGTACGTAATTTATAAGAATATATCCTAGATTTTTGTTTAATTACGGGCTTGGTTTATTTAAAATCAAGCCCTTTTTTATTAAAAATTTTGTGATAAAATTAATTATATTTATATTATGCTTAAAAATCTTAAACACTTAACGCCTGCGGAAACCGAAGAAGAAGTATTAAAATTTTGGCAAAAAGACAAAACTTTTGAAAAATCCCTTCAGCAAGCTCAGGGCAAGTCTTTAGATAAAAAAACGTCCAAGGGCGATTTTGTTTTCTATGACGGTCCGCCTTTTGCCACTGGCTTGCCGCATTACGGCCATATTTTAACCAGTATTTTGAAAGATGTTATTCCTCGATATCAAACAATGAAAGGCAAAATTGTGCCGCGCCGTTGGGGCTGGGATTGCCATGGTTTGCCCATTGAAAACGAAATTGAGAAAAAACTTGGCTTAAAAACCAAAAAAGACATTGAAAATATCGGAATAGGAGTATTTAACGAATCAGCTCGAGATAATGTTTTGCAATATGCCGACGAATGGAAAAAAATCATTCCCAGAGTAGGCCGCTGGGTTGATATGGAGCGGGATTATAAAACAATGGATTCGAATTATACAGAATCGGTCTGGTGGGTTTTTAAATCGCTTTTTGATAAGGGCTTGGTATACGAAGGCAATAAATCAATGCATGTTTGTCCGAGGTGCGAAACTCCTTTGGCAAATTTTGAGCTTAATCAGCCCGGCGCGTATCGTGATATTACCGATATTTCAATCACTGTAAAATTTGAACTTCTGGAAGAAAAAAATACTTATATTTTAGCTTGGACCACTACGCCTTGGACTTTACCGGGCAATGTGGCGCTCGCAATTAATCCAAAAATAGATTATGTAAAAGTTTCTAAAGGCAGTGAAAATTTAATTTTAGCAAAAAGCCGGTTGGCTATAATTGAAGGTGAATATAAAATTTTAGAAACTTTTAAAGGTAAAAATTTAATCGGAAAAAAATATCAGCCGGTTTTTGATTATTATTCTTCTGCCGGCGGACAATTAAAAAACAGGGAAAACGGCTGGAAAATTTATCCTGCTGATTTCGTTTCAATCGAAGAAGGCACCGGCATTGTCCATATTGCTCCGGCTTTTGGCGAAGATGATATGAAGTTGGGCAATAAATTTAATCTGCCTTTTGTCCAGCATGTTTCAACAAGCGGAAAATTTAAGCCCGAAGTAAAAGATTTTGCCGGCATGGATGTTAAGCCGAAAGAAAATCACCAAATAACCGACATTGAAATTATTAAATGGCTTGCCAAAGAAAATAAGCTTTTCAGCAAACAAAAAATTGTTCATTCTTATCCTCATTGTTGGCGTTGTGATACTCCGCTTCTAAACTATGCCAGCACTTCGTGGTTTGTTAAGGCGACGGATATCAAGAAAAAACTCATTGAGAATAATAAAAAAATAAACTGGATTCCAGGCCATATTAAAGAAGGCCGCTTTGGCAAATGGTTGGAAGAAGTTCGCGATTGGGCGATTTCCCGCACTCGCTTTTGGGGCGCGCCGCTTCCGGTTTGGCAATGCAACAAATGCGATAAAAGAGAAATTATCGGTTCATTGGAAGAACTTAAAAATAAAATTGAGAAATCAGGCAATAAATATTTTGTTATGCGCCATGGCGAAGCTCAAAGTAATGTTAAAAATATTGCCAGCTGCAATGTAAAAAATAGCCATCATCTTACGGAAAAAGGGAAAAAGCAGGCGATTGCCGCGGGCAGTAAATTAAAAAAAGAGAAAATAGATTTGATATTTGCTTCCGATTATTTGCGCACTAAAGAAACTGCCGAAATTGTTGCCGATAAACTGGAAATTTCAAAAAAAGATTTAATTTTTGACCAAAGGTTGCGCGAAATTAATGTTGGCATATTTGACGGCCAATCAGCCGGAGAATATCACAAATATTTTTCTTCGCTTGAAGAAAAATTTTACAAAAATCCGCCAAAAGGAGAAAATTTAACAGAGTTGAAAAATAGGGTTTCAGAATTTTTATACGAAATAGATAAAAAATATTCTTGTAAGAATATTTTAATTGTTTCTCATGAATATTCTATCTGGCAGATGTTTGCCGGAGCTCTTGGCGCCAATCCCAAAAAAGCGGTTGAAATAAAGTATAAGGATGATTTCATAAAAACCGCTGAAATTAAAAAACTTGATTTTATCCCCATTCCTCATAATAAAAATTATGAGCTTGATTTTCATCGGCCTTATATTGATGAGATGGTTTTCCCTTGTTCCAATTCAGCAGGTTCAGGGAAAGCTTGTGGCGGAGAAATGACGCGCATTAAAGATGTTTTTGATTGCTGGTTTGAGTCAGGCTCAATGCCTTATAGCCAAATTCATTATCCGTTTGAGAATAAAAAATGGTTTGAGGATAATTTTCCGGCGGAATTTATCGCTGAAGGCATCGATCAGACTCGCGGTTGGTTTTACACGCTTTTGGTTTTATCCACTGCTTTGTTTAATAAGCCGGCTTATAAAAATGTGATTGTAAGCGGCATTGTTTTAGCCCAAGACGGCCAAAAAATGAGCAAGCGCTTAAAAAATTATCCTGACCCGATGGAAATTGTAAATAAATACGGCGCGGATGCTCTAAGGCTTTATTTGCTTTCTTCGCCATTGGTGCGCGGTGAAAATCTGAATTTTTCCGGCCATGGCGTTGACGAAGTTTATAAGAAAGTCATTTTGCGTTTCTGGAATACTTATAAATTTTATGAGCTATATAACAATCAAATTTCTAGTTCTAAAAACAAAATTCCAAATCCAAATAATGTTTTGGACAAATGGATTATTGCGCGCCTTAAGGAGTTAGTAAGCGAAACTTCAAAATTTTTGGATAGCTATGAATTAGACCGCGCCAGCCGGCCGATATTTGATTTTGTCGACGATCTTTCCACCTGGTATATCAGAAGATCGCGTGAAAGGTTTAAGGGGGACAGCAAAGATAAAAAATCTGTCGCAACTGTCACTAGTTTTGTGCTTATTGAATTTAGTAAGGTCACTGCGCCTTTTATGCCTTTTATTAGCGAAGGTATTTATAAGTCATTGACTAGCGGAAGAAGCGTTCATTTGGAAAATTGGCCTAAAGCCGCTAAATTAACTCCTCAAGACAATAAGATAATTGAAAATATGAAAAGCGCGCGGCAAGTCGCTTCTTCGGCGCTTCAGGCCCGGGCTAAAAACGGCATTAAAGTCAGACAGCCGCTGGCCAGCTTAAAAATAAAAAATGAAAAATTAGAAATTCGAGATCAGAGCGATTTTTTGAATTTAATTAAAGACGAGATTAATGTTAAAGAAATTATTTTTGATAAAGATATTAAAGAAGAAATCGAGCTTGATTTAAAAATCACCGCCGAGCTAAGGCAGGAGGGAATAGTAAGAGATATAAGCAGAATGGTTCAGGAATTAAGGCAGGATGCGGGGTGTAAGCCTCAACATAAAATCGATTTGCATATTGAAGTGCCCGAGGAAATTAAAAACGCGCTCTTGAATTACATCAATGAATTAAAAGAAAAAGTAGGCGCAAAAAATATAGAATTTCGCCGTAATGATAAATTTGACGCGGAAATTGAAACAAAAATCGATGATTCCAAAATTTGGATAGGAATAAAGAAATTATAAAAAATGGCAACAATAGAAGATTTTCAAAAACTTGATATTAGAGTTGGGAAAATAATAAGCGTGGAAGATTTTCCGGAAGCGAAAAAGCCGATGTATAAGTTAAAAATTGATTTTGGCGCGGAAATTGGCGTTAAACAATCTTGCGCGCAATTAACGCAGAATTATACAAAAGAACAGCTTATAGGAAAGCAAATTTTAGGGGTGGTTAATTTTCCGCCGCGCAAAATTGGCCCGGAAATATCAGAGGTTTTAACGCTTGGCGTTGCCGATGAAAACGGCAATTGTGTTTTAGCGGTGCCGGATAAAGATGTTCGGGCAGGAGCAAGATTATATTAAGATTTGAAAACGGAAAAAGTTTTAAATTTTTGAAAAATTTTAATTTTGGTAATTTAAAAGTTGGCGTTGGCGATGTTGGGTTGGGGATTTTTTCAGCAATTTTTATAAGTTCAATTTTGAAAATCGAACTTAATTTTTGGGTATTTTTTATTTCAGTTATTTTTACTTTATTACCAGATATTGATTTTTTATTTCACTTGATAAGAAATAAGCCGAGTCAGGAAGATTATCGGCATCGTGATATTTCGCATTATCCTCTTATTTATATACCAATAGGAATGTTAGTTTTACTATTTATTGGCAAAGAATGGAGTTTTTTATTTTGGATAACGTCTTTTTTGCATTTTATTCACGATAGTATTGGTATTGGTCGTGGCGTAAAATGGTTATTCCCATTCTCAAAAAACTCATTCGCTTTCTTCTATTTATACTCAAGAGTTGTTAAAATTGGGCTTTGGCAATGGGTATTTATTTTTAATGACAAAAATTTAGATAAATGGGACAATGAACATGGTGATGAAAATTGGATAAAAAATATCTACGATAAATGGCATCCAATTTTCGTTATTGAATTTTTAATTTTTATCATTTCAATAATTTCACTAATTATTTATGTCAGATAAAATTCAATTTCCAAAAGGATTTTATTGGGGGGCGGCGACCTCGGCACATCAAGTTGAAGGGAATAATCATAATGATTGGAGCGAGTGGGAAAAAGAAAATGCCGAGCGATTAGCAAGGGAAGCAAAGAATAAATGGCAAAAATGGCAGCAAGAGAAATTTCCAGAGATGTTTGAACCAGAGAATTATATTTCCGACCGCGCTTGCGATCATTACAACCGCTATGAGGAAGATTTTGATATTGCCAAATCTTTGGGTCATAACGCGCACCGCTTTTCTATTGAATGGAGCCGGATTGAGCCGGAGGAAGGAAAATTTAACGAGGACGAAATTGAGCATTATCGAAAAGTTATAAAAGCTTTAAGAGAGCGTGGCATTGAACCGTTCGTTACGTTGTGGCATTGGACGATTCCGTTGTGGGTAAGGGATAAAGGCGGGGTAGCAAATAAATATTTCTCGGAATATTTTTCGAGGTATGCCGAGCGAATGGCTCAAAAATTGGCGGATATAAAATTTTGGATAACTTTAAATGAGCCAACAGCGGTAATCGCAATGGCATATACAAAAGGAGATTGGCCGCCGCAAAAACGAAATCCTATTACGGCGCTGAAAGTCTATAAAACGCTTGCGCAGGCGCATAATGAGGCATATAAAAAAATTCACGCCGTCTCTCCGGAAGCGAGAGTTGGGTTTGTAAATATATTATCGTATATTGAGCCGCATAATAAAAATTCGCTGTTTGATAAACTTACGGCGCGCATCGCGAAATATTTTTCAAATGAGAAATTTCTTAATTTAACAAATAACAACAATGATTTTTTAGCAATAGATTATTATTTTCATAATCGCTTAAAATTTCCCGGAAAATTAAAAAATGAAAAAAAAGAAGTTTCAGATATGGGATGGGAATTATATCCAGAAGGCATATTTCATGTTTTAAGCGATTTGAAAAAATATAAAAAACCGATATATATTACAGAAAATGGACTTGCGGATGCGGAAGACGCTCGTCGTGAATGGTTCATCAAGGAGTCACTAAGGAATGTATTTAGGGCAATTTCCGAAGGCGTAGACGTGCGTGGATATTTGTATTGGTCGCTTTTAGATAATTTTGAATGGGACAAAGGCTTTTGGCCTCGGTTTGGCTTGGTGGAAATAGATTATTCCGCCAAAGGCGAATCCGCCTCAGGCGGAAAAATGATGGAACGCAAAATCAGACCCAGCGCTTATGAATATGCTAAAATATGTAAAAATAACGGGCTAGATTAATATCTATGAATTGGCTTTATCTTGCGATTTTATCTCATTTTTTATTTGCCGTTGTTTTTGCGCTGGACAAAGTTTTAATAAAAAAAATTATTTCTCCGCTTAAATATGCGCTGATAGTTGGAGCGTTCGAGGGATTAGTTGTAGTACTGATTCCTTTTGTTGATTTTGTCCTGCCCCAAAATTCAATAATTCTTCTGGCTCTTTTAAGCGGCCTTTGTCTTGGCGTAGGACTTTATTTTTATTTTAAAACACTTTTAAATAACGAAGCCAGCTGGGTGGCGCCGTTTCTTTTCGGGGCTTTAATACCGATTGCCACTTATATTTTCAGTCGGATTTTTCTAAATGAAGTGTTGACGCTTTTTCAGGCTTTTGCGTTTATTCTTTTATTGGCTGGCGGTTTTGTAATTTCATTCAGCCGGCAATATAAATTAAGTTCAATTTTTTATCTTATTGTCTCCGCTGTTTTTGTTTCTCTCGGATTTGTATTTTTAAAAATTGTATTTAACAATACCAATTTTATTTCCGGTTATATTTTATCAAGATTGGGAGGATTTTTAGTGGCCACCATTATTTATTTTGTTGTTTATGGGCGCGGATTAAAGTTTAAACAAATTTTTGAAGCAAAAAGCCGTTTTGAAAAAGGCAAAAAATTCATTTGGGAATTTATTTGGAATCAGTTAAGCGGCCTTGTTGCGTTGAAGCAATTTTTGGCTTTTGTCGCCAATATTATTTTACTTTATGCGGTTTCTATCGGAAATTTAACTTTAATAAATGGTTTGGGTGGAATTAGATACGCATTTTTAATAATTTTAGCCGCTTTTATGGCCAGAAAATGGCCGAATTTAATGGATGAAAAATTATCCTTTTGGATGATTTTAAGAAAATCAATCGCGGTTTTGTTGATAATTATTGGCGTCTTGATTTTATTGATTAAGCCGTCGCAAACTACGGGCGCAAAAATTTGGGGTGCGGATTTTTCTTCTTTGTACGCCAATCAATTAGGGCTAGACAGCCGGCAGGCTTTGCTGGAAATTATCGATGATTTAAAGATTAGAGATTTTCGCCTTAACGCTCATTGGTCGGAAATTGAAAAAAATGAAAATAATTATGATTTTTCCGAGCTTGATTTTCAGATAGATGAAATTGAAGCGTCGGGCGGCAAAATTATTTTAGCAGTTGGCAAAAGGTTGCCAAGATGGCCGGAATGCCACGAGCCCGAATGGGTTAAAAATTATGAAACAGAAAATAAGAATAGTGCATTATTAAAATATATTGAAATAACCATTGATCGCTATAAAAACAGAAAAGCGATTTGGGCATGGCAGGTGGAAAATGAGCCGTTTTTGTGGGGTTTTGGCGAATGTCCGAGAACTGATGATGAATTTTTTGATAAAGAAATTTCTTTAGTTAAAGGATTAGATAATACAAGGCCAATTATTATTACCGATAGCGGAGAATTTGGTTTCTGGCACAGAGCTTACAAGCGGGCTGATATTTTTGGGACAACAATGTATAGGGTAGTTTATTCAAATCTATTAGGCGATTATTTGAAGTATCCGATTGGACCCGATTATTTTAAAACAAAAGCGGCTATAATGGAAAATTTATTCGGTAAAAAAGAAATTATTAATATTGAGCTTCAGGCCGAGCCGTGGCTTCAAAAACGGCCGCCCGACGTGCCGCTTGAAGAACAACTGAAAGTTTTTAGTTTAAGCCAGCTTCAAGAGAACATTGAATACGCCAAAGCTGTGGGATTTGAAAAAAATTATCTCTGGGGTATTGAATGGGCTTACTGGATGAAGGAAAAACAAAATCATCCGGAGTTTTGGGAGGAGGCGAAGAAATTATTTGATTGACAATAAGTTAATCAAGGGTTAATTTAGTAAAAGAAAATCAAAAAAAAATAGAGGGAGATTGTGTATGAAAAAGTTTACTCTGTGCATAATCTATAAAAGCGATAAAGTGTTGTTGGGGTTAAAAAAGCGTGGGTTTGGAGAAGGCATATGGAATGGTTTTGGCGGAAAAGTAGAAGAAGGGGAATCTGAAGAAAATGCCGTAAAAAGGGAAATTAAAGAAGAAACTGGATTATCCGTTAATGATATAGAAAAAATGGGAATCATCCGTTTTGATTTCCAAGACGGGTCTTCAGGCTTGGAAGCGCATATATTTCGCAGTAAATTTTTTAGCGGAGAACCGATGGAAACAGAAGAAATGAAACCCGAGTGGTTTGATAAAGATAATTTGCCGATAGAAGAAATGTGGCCGGCTGATACTTATTGGTTGCCATTTCTTTTAAACGGCAAGAAATTTAAAGGCAGATTTCTTTACGATCGTCCGTCCACTTCTTCATATAAGAGCGAGATTACAGAGAAGATTTTAAGCGAAGTGAATCAAATTTAAGACAAAGCCGAGGTGTACTCACTCGGCTTTTTTATTTAGTTTGTTATACTTATTAATATGAATTATAAACTCGGCATAGATGTCGGCGGGACAAAAATAAGAGTGATTTTATTGGACTTAAGGAATAAGCCATATTTTGCTTTTAATATCGCAACGCCGAAAAATAAAAAATCTTTTTTAAAAGTTTTAGAGAAGGAAATCAGTAAAGTTATTAAAAATAAAAAAATCGCCGGCATCGGTATAGGACTCCCGGGAATTATTGATATTAGAAAAGGCGTTTTAATCAAAGCTTCTAATTTGCCTTTTTTAAAAAAGTGGCCAGCAAAAGAATTCTTCTTAAAATTCAACAAAAATATTGCTATTGATAATGACAGCCGGTGTTTTCTAAGAGCTGAAACTATTCTTGGTGCAGGGGAAAAATACAAAGATGTTATCGCTTTAACAATTGGCACCGGCATTGGAGGAGGGATAATGATTGATAGCAAAATTTATTATGGCAAAAATTATGGCGCAGGAGAATTTGGGCATACCATTATTGGTGATAATAATAAAACCTTCGAACAATTAGGGGGGAAAAAAGCGTTTTTAAAATGGGGTAATCGCAGTGAAATTATCGGAATTGGCGTGGCAAATTTAATCAATGTTTTTAATTCAGAGATAGTGATTTTAGGTGGTGGAGGAATTACTTCAAACAGTTTAAAACTAAAAATCATTAAAAAAGTCGCAAAAAAATATATTATGTCACCTTTGGCTAAAAATACGCCAATAGTAAAAGGCAGATTAGGCGAAAATTCACAAGCAATCGGCGCGGCTCTTATGGTAAAATAAATTCATGTTATTAGTTTCTTTTCCAATATTTTTAATAATTTTTTTCGGATGGCTATCTAGAAGATTTAAAATAATAAATGATGGCTGGATACATGTTTTAAATAGCTTTACATATTATATTTCCTTGCCGGCTTTAATTATTGGAGCTTTTTGGGAGATTAATTTTTTAGACGAAAATTCTCTAAAAATTATTTCATGGAGTCTTTTTGGGATAATTTTGTTTTGTTTCCTCGTTTTTTTGTTTTTATCGTTTTTAAAAATCAGTAAAAGCGTTAAAACGGCGATATTTTTATCGGCTACCGCGGGAAACACTATTTATATGGGATTTCCCTTGATTGAGCTGGGATTAGGCAGCGAGTATCTTTTAAAAGGGGCTGTTATTGGGGTAATTTATTTAATTGTGCCACTCTTAGCTTCGATATTTGTAATAAGGTATTGGCATAGCAGGGAGAACGATATTTTAAGACAAATTTATGAGTTTATGAAAAATCCGCTTGTGATTTCCGTAATAGTCGGCGTGATTTTGAGCTTTTTAAAACTTGATTTTGAATTAATAAGCGGCGCTAAAAAATCAATTGCAATGTTGGGAGCAACTGCTTCGCCGGTATCTTTATTTGTCTTGGGCGGATTTTTCTACAAGAGATTTTTGATGAATGATTTAAAAGAAGTTCTCTTTATTTCTTTTTTAAAAATAATAGTTTTTCCTTTGATTATCATAGCAGTTTCGTTTTATTTTTTTGAAAACAATGATTTAAGAGTTTTTGCGCTGCTTGCTTCAATGCCGGTTGCCGTGACAACTTTTGTAATTTCCGAAAAATTTAATATAAATAACGGATTAGTGGGAAATTCAATTTTTATTTCCACTATTCTTTCGCTTATCACCTCTTCGGTTTTAATTTTCATTTTAAAATAAATGAACATCATTAATTTTAAAAATTTAGCAGGAAATTCTCTTCGCGAAAAAGCGCTTTTAATCGCTGAGACCGGCTATGAGGCAATTGAGATTAAAAAAGCTGTTTCAAAAAGAATAAGCCTGGAAAATGGATTTTTAACGATAAAGCATTTTAATTTTGAAGAAAAGAATGAAACAAAAATCGACCTCAATAGCTTTGAAAGAATTTTTATAGTCGGTATCGGCAAGGGGTCGGCCTTAGCAAGCGAAGCTTTAGCCGAGATTTTAGGCAAATATTTATTTGGCGGCGTTGCTTTGGATATAAAAAAGCCATCATTTTTAAGGAGAATACGGCTTAAAAAATTAAAATTTTACAAAGGAACGCACCCCTTGCCTTCCAAGATGAACATAAAAGCCACTCAAGGGATTATTAAGCTAGCCGAAGAGTTAAATGAAAAAGATTTATTGATTACTTTTATCTGCGGAGGCGGTTCAGCTTTGGCCTGCGCTTCGGAATCAGAGCTTTTGGAATCAAGCTGTGCTACCAAAGAATTAACCAAAGCCGGCGCTGATATTGTTGAATTAAATACAGTTCGCAAGCATTTGTCGGAATTCAAAGGCGGAAATCTGGCGAAAATTGCTTGTCCGGCGCAAATTGTTTCTTTAATTGTTTCCGATATCTGCGGCAACGAATTATCCATGGTGGCTTCAGGTCCGACGGTTTTAGATAAAACTACAAAAAATGACGCGGAAAATATTTTAAAAAAATATAGCATTAGTCCGGGAAGTTTTAATTTGCGCGAGACTCCCAAAGATATCGGTTGTTTTGAAAATATTAAAAATATTCTTTTTGCCTGCAATCAAGACGTTGTAATGGCAATGATGGAAAAATCCAAAGAGCTTGGTTTTAATCCGAAAATACATTCCTTGGCGCTGGAAGGGGAAGCGAGAGAAATTTTAAAACCAATGATCGAAAAAATTAATTTTGGAGAGGCAATAATTGCGGCTGGGGAAACAACAGTTACGTTAACAGCTAACAACACAGGCAAAGGAGGTAGAAATCAAGAATCAGTTCTTGGCGCATTAGCTAAGTGCCAAAGGTCAAGTATTAATTGTCAGGATTTCGTATTTTTGTCCTTTACTAGTGATGCACACGATAATACCGAAGCCGCCGGCGCAATTGGCGATAGTTTAACCATAGAAGAAGCTAAGAAATTAAATTTGAATTTAGAGGATTTTCTGGAAAATCACGATTCTTTTAATTTTTTTAAAAAAACTGGAGATTTAATTTATGCCGAGCAAAAGTGTTTTAATGTGGCGGACTTGATGCTTGTCCTGAGTTTACCAAAAGAGTAATATTAAAGAAATGCAAATTTTCATAAAAAAACTTAGCGAAGTCGGGATTAAAGACGTTTCTGAGGTTGGTGGTAAAAATGCCAGCCTGGGCGAAATGATTCAGAATTTAGCGCCCAAGGGAGTTAAAATTCCCGGAGGCTTTGCCATTACTGCCGCTGCTTATAGATATTTTCTAAGTCAGACAGGATTGGAAAATTTTATCAAAAAAACGCTTGACGGACTGGATACCAAAAATATCAGGGATTTAGCAGTTCGCGGAAAAAAAATCAGAGAAATGATTAAAAAGGCGGAATTTCCAAAAGATTTAAAGGAAGAAATTGTTAAGGCATACAAAGAGATGGAGAAAGAATATGGAAAGAATGTTGATACCGCAGTCCGTTCTTCTGCCACTGCCGAAGATTTGCCTGGCGCTTCATTTGCCGGCGAGCACGACACTTATTTAAACATAACCGGAGCCGACGATGTTTTAAGCGCTTCTCGAGCCGCTATGGCTTCGCTTTTTACCGACCGGGCGATTTCTTACCGAGTTGATAGGGGGTTTGACCATTTTAAGGTAGCGCTTTCTGTTGGAGTGCAAAAAATGGTGCGCTCTGATCTTGGCTGCTCCGGCGTAATGTTTACCTTGGACACTGAATCGGGTTTTAAAGATATAATTTTAATCAATGGTTCTTGGGGATTGGGCGAGATGATTGTTCAGGGAGAAGTAACGCCGGATGAATTTCTGGTTTTCAAGTCAAAACTAAATTCCGCAATAAATCCGATTATTTCCAAAAAACTTGGCGTGAAAAATCAGAAAATGATTTACTCTTCCGCTAACGGAATAAAAGCGACAAAAATTATCAATTCCAGCCAGAAAGAAAAAGAAAATTTTGTTTTAAGCGAAAAAGAAACAATTCAATTGGCAAAATGGGGCAAATTAATTGAGGACCATTATTCGGCAAAAAACGGCAAATGGATGCCTATGGATATGGAATGGGCAAAAGACGGCAAAACCAACGAACTTTATATTGTCCAAGCTCGGCCGGAAACAATTCATGCTGAAAGAGATTTTTCAAAAATTAAGGAATACATAAGAAAGGAAGAGGGAAAAATTATTGTTAAAGGCGCCTCAGTCGGCAGTAAAATTGCCACAGGCTCGGCGAGAGTTATTTTAGATGCAAAAAATATTCACCAATTTAAAGCTGGCGAAGTATTGGTAACCGATATGACTGATCCTGATTGGGAACCGATTATGAAAATCGCTTCCGCTATTGTTACGGATAAAGGAGGAAGAACATCACATGCCGCAATTGTTAGTAGAGAACTTGGTATTCCTTGTATTGTCGGTTCTGAAAACGCCACTAAAAAAATTAAAACCGGCCAAATGATTACGGTTGATACTGCTGGCAGCGAAGGTTTTGTTTTTAATGGTGTTCTAAAATTTGAAATTGTTGAGCATGATATTAAATCATTGCCGAGTCCGAAAACAAAAATAATGATGAATATCGCCACGCCTGATACGGCTTTTGAAAAATCATTTTTGCCCAACAGCGGAGTTGGCTTGGCGCGCGAGGAATTTATAATTGCTTCTGATATCGGTATTCATCCAATGGCGCTTATTAATTATGAAAAACTAAAAGACAAAAAGCTGAAAGCTCAAATAGATAAAAAAACAATTGGTTATAAGGACAAAACTCAATTTTATGTTGATAAATTGGCTTATGGTATTGCCAAGATTGGCGCGGCTTTTTATCCCAATTCTGTAATTGTCAGATTTTCTGATTTTAAAACCAATGAGTATCGCACGCTTTTAGGCGGAGAACTTTATGAGCCAAATGAAGAAAATCCTATGATCGGCTGGCGCGGCGCTTCCAGATATTATCATCCGGATTTTGCTCAGGCTTTTATTCTGGAACTAAAAGCTATTAAAAAAGTGCGCGAAGAAATGGGAGTTGATAATGTTCAGGTAATGGTGCCGTTTTGTCGGACAGTAGAAGAAGGAAAAAAAGTCATTGAAATTATTAATAAAAATGACTTAGACAGAAAAAGCGGATTAAAAATTTATGTAATGTGCGAAATACCGTCCAATATCATCTTGGCTGACGAATTTTTAGAAGTTTTTGACGGAATGAGCATAGGCTCTAATGACCTGACTCAATTAACAGTCGGCATAGACCGGGACGGCAATGAAATGATTAGGACTATAACCAATGAAAAAGATGAATCAGTTAAAAAGTTAATTTCCCAAGTTATAAAAAAATGCAAAGAACGCGGAAAATATATCGGCATTTGCGGCCAAGCCCCTTCTGATTACGAAGATTTCGCCGAATTTTTAGTGGAACAAGGAATTGAAAGTATGTCTTTAAATCCCGATACGGTAATTAAAACCACCTTTAAAGTCTTTGAGAAGGAAAAAAACCTAAGATAATGAATCTTAATAGCGCTAATTTAAAAATCATTTCAGACTCTCGCGGTAAAGATACCTTAGAAGCAGAATTAAGTAGCGGTGATTTCTCTGTCAAAGCTTCTGTGCCAGCCGGCAAAAGCACGGGCACGCACGAAGCTTTTGTTTTAGAACCGAAAAAAGCGCTGGAAAAATTTGAAGAAATAAAATCACAGATTTTAAATCAAGAATTCAAATCTCAAGAAGAATTCGATAATTTTCTAATTTCTTTAGATGGCACGGAAAACAAAAGTAATCTCGGAGGAAACTTAATTTTATCTTTATCTTTAGCCTTCGCCCGCTTAAAAGCGAAAAGCGAAGGCAAAGAGCTTTTTCAATATATAAAAGAAAATTTAAAACTAAAAAGAGAAAATATAAAACCGCTAAAACCGGTTTTTAATGTCATAAACGGTGGAGCGCATGCGGCTCATCCTGAAAATAAATTAAGTTTTCAAGAATTTCAGGTAATTCCCGAAACTGATGATTTTGCCGTGGCGTTAAGCTTGGGTAAAATTTTTTATCGGAAATTGGGAAGTTATTTGAGAGATAAATTTGGCAGTGAAAATGTGGTTTTAGGAGATGAAGCGGGATATTCCGCGCCTTTTAAAAATAACGAGGAAGCGCTTGAGATTATTGCCGAAGTGATTGAAAAATATAAGCATCCTTTAAGAATTGGCTTAGATATTGCCGCTTCTCAGTTTTTTAAGGAAGGAAATTATTTTATTGATGATAAAAAATATTCTGCCGGCGATTTAAAAAAGTATTATTTAGAGTTAATTGAAACTTATAATATTTTATCGATTGAAGACCCTTTTTCCGAGGAATCTTTTGAAGATTTTGCCAAATTAAAGCAAAGTCTGGCGCTAAATCATTCTGAAACTCTGGTAATTACAGATGACCTTACTACCACCAATTCTAAAAGATTAAAAACCGCCATTGAAGAAAAATCCGGCAATGTGATTTTGATAAAGCTCAATCAAATCGGCACGCTTACAGAAACTTTAAAAGTAGCGAGTCTTGCTTATGAAAATAAGTGGCAGGCAATTGTCAGCCATAGAAGCGGGGAGACGCTTGATGATTTTATTGCTGATTTAGCAGTTGGTGTAGGCGCCTGGGGCTTGAAATCCGGCGCTCCGGCAAAATCGGAAAGGCTGGCAAAATACGAAAGGATTTTGAAAATAGCTGCCAGCGATTAACTAACGTAAAAATTTTAATAAACTCTGCCCGGTTATTTCTTTTGGCTTGGGAATACCCATTATTTCCAAAATTGTTGGCGCAACATCAGCCAATATGCCGATTGTATTTTTTTCCGCCGCATCCATTTCAATCTCGGTCTTTGGTCTTTGAAATTCTTTAGCCACTAAATATATCGGTACCGGGCTGGGATCGTGCTTTGTTTCCGGCTCTCCGGTTAGAGGATTAAACATTCTTTCCGCATTGCCATGGTCAGAAGTGATAATTAAAAAATCATTGTGCTCTAAAACAGCGGAAACTATTTTTCCTACTTCTTCGTCGATTATTTTTATGGCTTCCACTGTGGCTTCATAGTTTCCGGTATGAGCCACCATATCGGCATTGGCGAGATTTGCCAAAATAAAATCATAACCTTCTTCTTCGAGGGCGCTTAAAAGCCGTTCTGTTATTTCTCTGGCTCTCATTTCCGGATGTTCATCGTGATGAATATCTGATCTTGAAGGGATAATTACTCGAAATTCGTTTTGAAAAGGCAGTTCTTTTTCGCCGTTGAAAAAATAAGTGACGTGGGCGTATTTTTCTGTTTCCGCAATCCGAAATTGAGTTTTATTATTGTCAGCCAAAATTTTACTCAACGGATTTTCTGATGCGTCTTTGGAAAAAGCCACTGGTACGCTGAAACGGTTATCATAGCCAACTAGTGTGGCAATATAAAGATTAGAGAGCAGTTTTCTTGGAAATTTATCAAAGTCCTTAGTAATAAAAGAGTCCACTATTTGGCGCATTCTGTCTTCTCGAAAATTAAAGAAAATAACCGCGTCATTGTCGCTGATGAATCTTTTTTCGGGCCCGATTAAAGTCGGAACAACATATTCGTCATTCAAGCCTTTTTCATAAGCGCCTTTAATATGATTTTCAAGATTATTAAGGTCGGTAATTATGCCGTTGCCGGTAATGGCGGAATAATAATTTTGCGTCCTATCCCAATGTTTGTCGCGATCCATTCCATAATATCGGCCGGCAACACTGGCTAATTTTGATTTTTCATCGCCTAATCGATTTATTAGTTCAATGGCTGATTGCGGAGGACTGTCTCGGCCATCAGTAATTAAATGAAGATTTAATTTTTCCACATTTTCGCGCTTGGAAAATTCTATCAGCGCTTTAAGGTGCTCATATGAAGCATGGACATTGGCATCGGTTAAAAGTCCGATTAAATTAACCGCCGAATTATTTTTTTTAGCATGGTCAAAAGCGGCTTTTAAAACTTCGTTCTTAAAGAAACTTTCTTCTCTGATGGCCAGTGATATTTTGGGATAATTTTGGTAAATTACCTTGCCTGCGCCTATATTAAGATGGCCGACTTCGCTGTTGCCTTCTTCTTGCCAAGGCAGACCCACGGCAATTCCTGAGGCCTGCAAGGCGCCAGCCGGAAAATTCGATTTGATAAATTCTATGTTTTTTGGCTTGATTTGAAATATCGGGTTTGAAGCATCGTGCTTGCCTATGCCCCACCCGTCCAAAATTATTAAAACAACAGTTCTTTTTGACATTTTTATATTTTAGCAATATAATCAAGCTATCGCAAGAAATTTTTAACAGTTCCTAAACTAAATTCAAAAAGTAATCGCCAACAATGCGAGTTTTAATTTAAAATAATAAAAATTCATTAGTATTATTTGATAATAATTTGCGTTGTTACTCGAACACTTTATGGAGAAATTAGCGAACATTTTTACATATGATTTACCAGAACCCGATTTTTTGGGCGGTTTTAGCCATTTTAGGAATAGTTGCCGGATATTTTATAAGGCAATTTATCGGCGTAAGGCAAGCCAGCTCAATTGAGCAAAAAATCAAACGCCAGCTGGAAGAAGCCAAGACTAAATCAAAAGAAATAGTTCTTGAAGCTCAGGAAAAAGCCACCGGGCTTTTGGAAGAAGTTAAAAAAGAAGAGCGTGAACAGAAGCTTCAATTAGGCCGGATAGAAGAAAGAATTTTGAATAAAGAAGAGCTCATTGAAAAAAGATGGGTTGATTTGCGTTCCCGCGAAAGCCAGGTTCAGGAAGACGTGGAAAAGATAAAAAACGCTCAAGTAAAGATTAACGAAACCAAAGAAAAACTTTCTTCAGAGTTGGAAAAAATCGCCAAATTAAGCGAAGCCGAAGCAAAGCAAAAGCTTTTGGAGGGCATAGAATCAAAATATAAAGATGAATTTTCTTTAAGAATTCAGAAATTATTTAAAGAAAATAAAGAGGAAATAGAAAAACGCGGTTCGGAAATTATGGCTGCCGCAATGCAGCGATTGGCGCGTTCCTATGTTTCTGAAGCCACAACTACGTCTTTTCATCTTGATGACGAAGATTTAAAGGGTAAAATTATCGGTCGTGAAGGAAGAAATATCAGGACATTAGAGCGGGCTACTGGAGCGGAATTTATCATAGACGAAACTCCGGGCACAATAATAATTTCCTCTTTTGATCCGATTCGCCGGGAAATTGCCCGCTTGTCTCTGGAAAGGCTTATCAAAGACGGCCGGATTCAGCCGGCAAAGATTGAGGAAAAAGTTGAGGAGGCAAGAACTGAAATAAATAAAAGAATGATAGAAAAAGGCGAAGAAGCGGCTTATGAGGTTGGCATTTATAATTTGCCCAAAGAAATCATTCAGTTGCTTGGCCGGCTTTATTTCCGCACTAGTTACGGCCAAAATGTTCTGATGCATTCAATAGAAGCGACTTATTTGGCGTCTATGATTGCGACGGAATTGGGTCTTAATATTGAGGTTACTAAAACTGCGGCCTTGCTTCATGACATCGGCAAGGCGATTGACCATGAAGTCGGGGGAAAGCACGTTGATCTTGGACAAAAGATTTTAAGGAAATTCGGAATTTCCGAGGAAATAGTAAAAGCAATGGAAGCGCATCATGAAGAATTTCCGTTTTCCACTCCGGAATCTTATGTTGTTGCGGCGGCTGATGCATTATCCGCTGCGCGTCCCGGCGCCCGCCGAGATACCATAGAAAATTATTTTAAGCGGATGGAAGAGTTAGAAAAAATTGCGCAGAGCTTTGAAGGGATTAAAAACGCATATGCGATTTCAGCTGGCCGCGAATTAAGGATATTTGTTGTGCCGGAAAAAATTGACGATTTCGGCGCTTTGGAGCTTGCCCGATCAATTGCCGCTAAAATAGAATCCGAATTGAAATATCCCGGTGAAATAAAAGTTAACGTAATAAGGGAAACAAGGTCAGTTGAGTATGCCCGATAATAGCCGGATAAGTGTTGTTTTGACTTGATATTCCCTGTATAATTATAATATGCTATTATAAAGCAAAGTTTTAAAAGGTCGATTGATAATCACTAGTAAGATTTATAAAAAAATTATATGAATAAAGTAGCACTTACCGAAGAAGTAATGAAAGCGGCTGGTATTGAAGTTAAGAAGGAGGCCGTTACAGCAGTGGATGCAGTTTTTGAAATAATTACTAAAACTCTAAGCAAAGGGGAAGAAGTAGCAATCAGCGGTTTTGGAACCTTTAAAGTTGTCAAAAGAGAGGCTCGTATGGGTATTAATCCAAAAACAGGAGAAAAAATTCAAATAGCGGCTTCTATTAAGCCGAAATTCCGCGCCGGAAAAGCTTTAAAAGAAGCTGTTAAATAATTTATATAAATTATTATAATAATAAAAATCCCCGCAATGCGGGGATTTTTATTTATTTGCTCCGTTAACTGCCGAATTTATTTCTTGCAGGGTTTTTTCCGCGCTTTTTATTTTTTCCAAAGCGCCTTTTATTGATTCTGGATTTAAGCTTAGTTCGTACGCTTCTCTTAAATCTTTTTCAGCTTTAGCGAGGAGTTCTTGCATAGTTGTTATTGCGGGCAGGTTAGTAGACGGTTGAGTTTCAATATAATATTTTATTTGATCCAATTTAATCTCTATGGAGTCGTTTACTTCATTAGCTTCAGCTACTAATTGGCTTTGGTTTGGGCCGATAAGATAAAAAACGCTGATAAAAATTATAAACAAAAATATTCCGATAGTGGCTGTTGCCGCGGCCAGTTTGTGCAAGGTAAGCAAATTAAAAACTTCGGCAAAAGTAAGCTTTGAAATAGCCCTGTTTTCACTTAAAGTTTGCCTATTTATTTCTGAAGACAAAATCAAATACCGCGACCGGTTGCTGTATTCATCGTCGGCTGTGATTTGCTTTAAGTTTTTTAATATTTTTATTAAATCTTTTTCCATGAATTTTAATTTTGATTAAGGGAATCTTTTAATTTTTTTAGCGCTCGGTGCTGGATTACTTTTATTGCGCCTTCGCTTTTATTGATAATTTCAGCGATTTCTTTTTGCGATAAATCTTCCACGAATTTCATAATTATTACGTCTTGTTCTGTGTCATTAAGAAGACTTACGATGGCTTTTTTGACTTTCTCCATTTCAATGCGGCCATCCAGATTTAATTCGCCATTGCTGTTAATTTGAATTTCTGTTTCTGCTACGAATTCTATATTTGTCAGCGGTTTTCTTGTGCGGTAATGGTCTATTACTTTGTTTCGGGCAATGGAATAAAGCCAACTTGAGAAAAGATGCCCTTGGTATTGATATTTCGTGATATTCTGCCAGGCGCTTAAAAATACTTGATGGGTGAGATCTTCGGCCTCCTCACGATGGCTGACTTTAAGATAGACAAACCGGTAAATTTGCGGTTGGTAATGATCGTAAAGTAAGCCAAAGGCCGAAGCCTCACCGCCAATGGCGCGTTCAATTATGTTTTTCTCGCCATCTAACATATATAACGATAAAGTTACCTTTTAGTTTCACTATTATTGCACTTTTTAGGGGCCATTACAAGCAAAAACCTCCGGCAGGCACTGCCGGAGGTTTTTGGTATATGGAGCGGGTAAGCGGAATTGAACCGCCATCTCCTCCTTGGCAAGGAGGTATAATAGCCACTATACGATACCCGCGCTCAAATAATATTAGTAAATTATTTCCAAACTATCAAGATTGCGCCAGCCGTAAGCATCGCGGCTCCAATCATGGTTTGGACGCTTAATTTTTCGCCTAAAAATAAGAAAGCTAAAATTACCACAAAAACTACGCTTAACCGGTCAATAGCCACAACGCTAGAAGCAAACCCGGTTTTTAGCGCTAAAAAATAAAAAAGCCAGGAGAGCGCTCCGGCAATGCCGGAAAATAAGATAAAAGTAAATGCTTTTTTATCAATCGAAAAAATGAGTTCGGCTTTTCCTAGAAATAAGGAGACAATTGCCAAAAAGGCAAACATTATAAAAGCTCTAACAGTAGTGGCTAGAGTTGAATCAATATTTTGAATGCCAATTTTGCCGAAAATTGCCACGAGTGCCGCAAAAACTGCTGATAAGATTGCAAAAATTATCCAAGACATTTTGTTTATAGCTTGTTAGTTTTTTAGGCGGTTATTAGCCGCGTCCCAATCAATCGCCTTAAAAAAAGTTTCAATATAATCCGCTTTTTTTATTCCGTAATCAAGCATATACGCGTGTTCAAAAACATCCATTATTAAAAGGGGAGTGGCGCCGGAAAAATGGCCCGTATCATGTTCGTTTATCCAGACATTAAATAAGCGGTTAGCGTTCTTGTCATAATAAAGAATTATCCAGCCAATGCCTCTCATCGCAGCCATTGATTTGAAATCTTTTTCAAACATTTCATAAGAGCCCCACTCTTCAGATATTTTTTTATAAAGTTCGGAATTTTTATCAAGCTCTTTCGGTTCTTTTGTCAGATTCTCAAAATAATATTCGTGCAAGCGCATGCCGTTCCATTCCCAACCCAATCTTCTGTTTAATTCCGCATATTCCGGCGCGCCGAATTTTTCTTCTTTTTCCATCGCCACCAAAATATCATTAAGTTTATTGAAATTATTAACATAGCCCTGATAAAGAGTGAAATGATTTTTGAGTAAAGTATCGCTAAGTCCCGAAAGCCCGATTAAATTTTCAAAATTTTTTGCAGTGTATGACATAATTAAAATTATAGCATAAATTAAAAATTAACAGTCATGACTTATCGGTCAATGGTTATTAGTTATTAGTGTTCTTACGAAGACTGGATTGGAACCGAATATTGCGGGAATTAAAGTTTTTACAAGGAGTGCTTCAATCAGTTGCCAATCCATCTTAATTTATTCCAATACAGCTTTCAACAATTCTGGAAATTCCTCCGTTCCCATATCGCTCATCGTGTAATGTCCGCGCCCACTCAGTTTAATTACCTCGCCGCCAAGCGCTTTGTGGAAAATTTTCAAACTTTTCTTGCCGTCATCTTTTTCGTCATCGGCGGTGAACATTATAATTCTGCCAACTCGTGATTTAATGTTTTCGTCAATCGGATAATTGTAAAACGCTTTTTTGAACTCATCATCCTTGTTTGGAATTTTCCAGGGAGCAACAAGAATAAGTTTCGCAATCTTTTTCTTTGTTTCCCCAAGCCATCGCACCAAAAAGGCGCATCCGCAACTATGACCAATTAAAATGGCATTTTCTCCAATTTCGCGCTTCTCAAACTCCGTCTTAAACTTTTCGTAGTCGGGTTCCCATGGGGTAGGCATAAGCGGCATCTCTGCTTGTATGTTTCGCGCAGTAAGCTCCTTCTTAATCCAAGGAATCCAGTATTTATCATATGTTCTTGTTTCTGGATTCTTTGCCTTTTCAATATTTGAGGAACAACCGTGGATTATAAAAACAGTTTTATTCATAGATTAACGTAGATATGCGCAGTTTATTATGAATTAGTGCATCCCCTGGGAATCGAACCCAGAACCTTATCCTTAAGAGGGATCTGCTCTGCCGATTGAGCTAGGGATGCCGTTTTGTGTGTCCTCGGAGGGATTCATCCCGGTGTTTGCGGCGCATTAATTATATTCGCTTTGCTCATAATACGCATCGCAAACCCTTCTAATCCCTCACACAAGCCAATAAATTGGTTTGTTCTCGGCAACACGGTGTGTGTCCTCGGAGGGATTCGAACCCCCAATAACAGGTTCGAAGCCTGTCGTGATATCCATTTCACTACGAGGACATTTTAACCTACCTAGTCTATAATTAAATTCAATAAAATTCAATCTTTTGTCTTAATTATTGTCCGAGTTGATAAAGCGCCTGGATTTCTGAAGTTGAAAGCGCGCGGTTATAAACGCGAATCTGATCAACCGCGCCTTGAGTATATTCGCCTATGCCGTTTGGCGCTCCTCCGCAAAGACCGTAGCATCTTGCTCCTATGTAAATACCGGTAGTATCTGTTTGTGGATTAGCGATTTGAGGAGTGCCGCTTAATACATTGTCGAAATAATGATAAATAGTGTCGCTTTGTTTGACGATCGTAAAATTATGCCAAACGCCCGGAGTAATTGTTAATTCATTTGACCTATATTCCATAGAAGAAGCATAATAATTCAATCTATTATTCCAACCCCCGCTGTTTTGCAAGCCAATAAGCGCCGAATCCGTTGATCTATATCCCAAGATTCTATTAACCCACGAAACAAGAGTAAGATCTTTTCCCCAAAAACTAACAGTCATATCTTGGCCATTATTAAAAACAAAATCATTTAAATCTCCGCTTACAACATTTGCGTAATCATTAATGCCGTCAAAATTAACTGCCTGACCGCTTTTGCCGGCAACAAAAGACGACTCCACTCCTCCCATCGGCGTTCCGTTATGGCCGCGGCCGGAGTAATCGTTAAAATTTCCCTCTAGCGGCCAATAAGCGATGAGGCCATTAGTTGGAATGCTTAAGATGCTTATTCCGCTGCCGATTTCAAATCTCAAAGGGTTTAAGCCCTCGTCTTTTTGAGCCACTTCTTGAATATATTCATTCGATAGAAGCCCAGCCGTTAAAATATAACCGTTTTCATAGGTATAGTAGAGATTATTATTGTCATCGTTTTCAGGATCAATTGGCAAAACCGGAAAAGGAGATCCCGTGGATAAAGCGGTAAAATCTATTGGCAGCCAGCCCGTGCCGTCGACTTTTTGAAAATTTGATGCTGATTGGCAAGTATAGCTGTAGCCAATCGGCAGAGATGGCAATGAATAACTTGAGCAGTTTGAATTAGTGTCTGGAAGTGAAAGATAGACGACATTTGGAGATCCCAAAGACAAGGAGAGATTATCGGCTTGCGCCAATTGGATAGCTTCGTCAATGCTTCTAATATCGACTATTCTTTTTGAATCACGCCCCTCTTTTAAAAGCTCAACAGGATTAATAATCAAAACCACGGTAGTGGTTAAAATAGCTAGAACACCCATAACAATCAAAAGCTCTAAAAGTGAGAAAGCTGATTTCCTTTTATTTATATTTACCATATTTATTTGTTAAATTTTATCATATTTTAGTTTAATTTAGTATTAAAATAGTTTATTATTAGAAAATGATTAAAAAAATTCCCTTGGAAATTAAGAATATTTCTGAAAAATTGAGTAAAGCTAATTTTCAGGCTTATTTGGTGGGCGGTTGTGTCCGCGACCTTTTACTTAAAAAAGCGCCGAAAGACTGGGATATAACAACGGATGCTAAGCCGGAAGAAATTCAGAAAATATTTCCAGAAAGCGTTTATGAAAATAATTTTGGCACAGTAGCGGTGAAAACCGATTCAGAAGATCCGAAATTAAAAATTGTGGAAATCACCACTTTTCGCGTGGAAGGAAAATATACGGATAAGCGCCATCCGGATGAAATTAAGTTTGCCAAAACCATTGAAGAAGATTTAAGCCGTCGCGATTTTACAATTAACGCGCTTGCTTTTGGTTTAAGCGAAGATATGGCGGATAAAATTATTGATCCACATGGCGGTCAATTTGATATTAAAAATAAAATTATCAAAACAGTCGGCGATCCGATACAAAGGTTTAATGAAGACGCCTTAAGATTAATACGAGCAGTGAGGTTTGCGGTGCAACTTGATTTTTCCGCCCAAGGCGGACCAGCCTCGGGCTGGGAAATAGAAGAAAAAACTTTTAAGGCGATAAAAGAAAAAAGCGGGTTATTGGAAATGATTGCCAAAGAAAGAATCAGCGACGAGTTTAAAAAAATTATTATGACGCCAAATGCAAAAAAAGGCATAGAGCTTTTAGAAGAAGCAGGGCTTTTAAAATATATAATTCCGGAGCTAAGAGAAGGAATTAATGTCGGCCAAAATAAACATCATATTTATACGGTTTGGGAGCATAATTTGCGCGCTTTGGATTATGCGGCTAAAAAAGAATATTCTTTCGAGATTCGCTTAGCTTCTCTTTTGCATGATGTGGGAAAACCAAAAACAAAAGCCGGTGAAGGGCCGAATTCAACTTTTTATAATCACGAAGTTGTTGGCGCAAAAATAGCCGCGCGAATTATGGACCGCTTGAGTTTTTCCAAAGATATTTCAGAACTTGTTATTCATTTAGTCCGTTATCATTTGTTTTATTATAATGTCGGCGAAGTGACTGAATCAGGAGTTCGCAGATTTTTGCGCCGAGTCGGGTCGGAGCACGTTGATGATTTAATCAAAATAAGGGAAGCGGATAGAATCGGCTCCGGCGTGCCCAAAGCAATTCCTTATAAATTAAGGCATTTGCTTTTTATGATTGAAAAAGTAAAGCACGACCCGATTTCGCCAAAAATGCTGAAGGTTAATGGCAGCGATTTAATGGAAATTTTAAAAATAAAGCCCGGACCGAAAGTCGGCCAAATTTTATCAGTATTGCTTGAGGAAGTTATTGAAGAGCCGAATAAAAATGATAAAAAGAAATTAGAAATTAGAATTAAAGAATTGGGAAAGTTGTCAGAAAAAGAATTAGAAAAATTATCAAAACAGGCGAGGGATAAAAAGGAAGAATTCGAGGAAGGCGTTGTTGAGGAGATGAAAGGGAAGCATCATGTTTGACAAAATATACAAAACAGAATATAATTTTAAATAGAAATTTGAAAAAGGAGATTGAGAATTATGAGAATGGAAGTTTTGCTGTTTATCGCGATAGTAATATCTACCTATATTTTAGCCAGCATGGTCAATAAAATAATAACAATCATTATGTTGTAGGATGCATAAGCGGTTGTATCTGCTAAAATTTTAAAAATCTGATTGAAAAGGAGAAATTAAAAATGAAAATGATGACAGAGGAAGACATGAACGAGATAGCGTATAAATTGTTAAAGTATGAAATCAAGAAAAAGAGTTCCCGGCATTTTGACTTTAATAAAAAAACAATAAATGTTATTTCCAAAAAAACAGGAATACCGGTTGAAGAGCTTGTAGCCTTTAAAAAAACAATCGAAAAAGAAGCGGCTGAAGAAGTTCTTTCCAGTAAATAATTATTTTAAAATATATTCAACGGGGATAGATAATTTCTATTCCCGTTTTTAATTTTGTTAATTTTGACAAATTACTGGCAAGAAGTTATAATTAAAACAGCTTTTTGAGTTAAAATTTTTAAAAAGGAGGTAAATTGGCTTTGTTTTAAGGGCTGCTAAATAAAAAGGAGGTGATTAATGTGGAAGAAACTTTGTTCGCGGTTCTGATAGTATTATTCGTCATGATTGCGGGCATGGCGGCCTTGGTGATTAAAACCGCTAAAGGAGGAAGTTCCTCAAGGAGCTACAATCCGACTTTGGAGGAACAGCTCGATTCCTGCTGTATTGGTTTTGAGCGTGCGACCACTGGAGGCCTTTCTCCGCCCGGAGAAGGAACGGGGTTATTCGTATTCACAAAAAAATTGAAAAGTGATAAGAGCCCGGAAACCGGCATGATCAAATATGGCTGACCAGCTTCACCCGCCGTTCGGGCAAACGGCAACATTAACGGAAACAGGGGGTCTCCTAACGGAACCCCTTTTTTATTTTGTAAAATTTGCTATTATTTATTAACTGCAAAAACGGACTGTAGTATAGTGGTAGTATACACGCTTCGGGAGTGTGAGGCCTGGGTTCGATTCCCAGCAGTCCGACAACTAATAATGACCTACAACTAACAACCGACAACTGATAATTGGCAATTGATCACTGACTATTAACAACTACCACCGACAACTGACCACCAACCACCTAATTACCAATTACCAAATTACCTATCGCTAGTCTATGTTTGACAAACTAAAACAATTTAATGAAATGAGAAAGCAGGCGGAAGTTTTGCAAAATATGCTTTCGGCTGAAGAAATAATCGGAAGCTCTGCGAATAATTTGGTAAAAATAACAATGGACGGCAACCAAAACATAAAATCAGTTTTTGTTGATGACAACCTTATGTCAAACAAATCGCTTCTTGAAGAATCAATTAAAGAGGCGATAGACGAGAGCAATAAAAAATTAAGGGCTATTATGATGTCAAAAATGGGCGGATTTAGCGGTCTTGGAAATTTATTGGGCTAAAGTTTTTCGTAAAATATCTTAATAATTAGTTAAATTAAAAATATTAAATAAAAAGGCCGAGAATTACTTCTCGGCCTTGCCTTTATTTTTTGGATTTTCCTTAGGTCTAAAAAGACTATATCCAGCGCCTATGCCTACGCCTAGTAGTGTTGCGATAGTGCCGCCAATAATTGCTGTTTTCATAAAACCGCTCATCTTTTCTCTTTTTTCTTTTATTGTTCTGCCCTCTGTCTTATTATTAAGTTCTTTAGCCAATTCATTTGGCATTTTTTCTTCCGGTTTTTTCCATCCAACGAGTTTTTCTAAAGGTTCTATTACCTTCTTAAAAAATTCTTCGCTGATCACTTTTTCGTGATAAGACACATAATCAGCAGAACGAACTTCTTTCAGAAATTGATTTATCGCTTTAATTTCTTTCATTTGAGTCAAGAGTTCAATTTCTAACAATGGCTCCAGCAAATCTTTTTCAAAAAGTTTTCCTTCTAGAAAAGCGCGAAAAACAGACGGCTGACTTTTTCGTATCAGTTTGAACTTTACAAGCGCTTCAAAAAGTTTTTGCCTTATATGTATATCCATTGCGGTTCCTCCTTTCATTTTTAAGTTTGAAGATCCGCTGGAATTATAGCAATTGTCGCGCTAATTGCAATTGGAAGGTTAACAATTTTGATTTTTTGCGAGAGAAACACTATACTATATTTGAATTTTTCAATGGGCCTATGGTTTAGTGGCAGAACGCGGCATTTTCACCCCCACACCATAACGTCAAAATGGGCCTATGGTTCAGTGGTAGAACACGTCATTCGCATTGACGAGACACCGGTTCGATTCCGGTTGGGTCCAATAACGCGTTTGGTGTGGGGGCAAGTTGCCGAGACGGCGGTTCAATTCCGCCTAGGTCCAAAATGGGCCTGTAGCTTAGTGGCAGAGCACCCGGTTTGCATCCGGGAGATAGGGGTTCGATTCCCCTCAGGTCCAAATCCACGATAAACCATTTATATCCAAATAAATCTATGAAAAAATACGACTATATTTTAAAAAGTTTAATAAATGCATCAGGTGTTTTTGTATATGTATTAATAGTGGCATGGGTGCTTTTTAATGCGAAAGAAATTTTCAAAGAGCCGGCCGGATTGCTTATTCCGATTTTCATGCTACTTTTATTGATTATATCGGCAACTATTACCGGTCTTTTGGTCTTGGGAAAACCTATTTACTTATATTTTAACGGCTTAAAAAAAGAAGCGATTATTTTACTCTTTGCCACCTTGGCGTGGCTCGTTGTTTTTCTTATTGTGGTTATAATTGCATTATTAATGCAGTAAGTTGATTTAAAATTACGCATGAAAATTTTATCAAAATACGGCTCATCCCGCCAAATAGGATGAGCCGATACTTCAAAAATCAGCGTCAAATCTAGTTGAAATACGGCTCATGTATATCCGCCAACTGGCGGAGAGCCGTATTTGCATTTTATTTGAATTGTTAATCCGCCTTTGGTATAGTTTATACCAGCTCTAAAGATAGGAGTTCTTTGATTTAAGAATACGAAAGAATATGGTTGCTTGAAAAAGGTCGCTTATAGAAAATTAATTAATATGTCAAAGATAATTTATTTTGGAATAGTTGTTATTGCAATCGGAGCGTTTATGCTTTATGCGCCTCAAACTCAAGCCGCGGAAAATCCGAATCAAGTTGTTTTAACCGCAGAGGAAATGGCAATGCTTCAGCAATCGCTTATTGCTTTAACCGGAGTTTTGCAGAATCTTCAATTAGCGTTAAGCCAAACCCAGACTTTACCGCCCAATACCAGCCAGATTATCACGGCCCTTATGGATATTAATAAAAGTTTGATTCAGATCAGCGTTGCAATAGGGCAAAAATCTTTAGCTGTTTCAGCAAATCCATTAGCGCCAAAAGTACCCGTAGCAGTTGTTGATATTGAGGAAAAATCAAAAGCAGTTTCGGAAAAATCAGATGAGCTCGCATTTTCGAAATCCGATATGTTTGCCGAAGAAAATGAGCCTGTAGTTGAAAATGAAAACGGAAGTTCGTTATTAGCAGCCGTAAAATTCTTATTTAATCCAAAAATCGGCGGAATAGTTGTTATTATTTTGCTTATCGGAGCAGTTGCTTTTTGGAGAACGAGAGAGAAATTTGAAACGGAAAAATCCCAAAGCAAGCCGGCTTAGCAAGAATTGTTAATAGTTTTTAATAAACACAGCCCCCCACCATATATGGTGGGGGGCTGTGTTTATTATTTGGTGATAATTTTAGCGCTAAACTGGATTTTTCTCTAAAAATTCGCAATAATACAATAATAAAAGCGGAAAAATTGTAAATCATAATCCTGCTTAAATTAAAATGGTGAGGTGGCCGAGTGGTTTAAGGCGGCAGTCTTGAAAACTGCTATACCTCAAAAAGGTATCGTGAGTTCGAATCTCACCCTCACCGCCAATTGGGAAAAAGCAAATTAGAAGAAGACAACTCGTCTTGTTTTAAAAAGAATTTGCCGCCAAAGGAAAATTTGAAATCAAAAAATTATGATCACATACAAACACACTCAAATTGGTTACCTGATGCTGGTTATCATGCTGGCCGTGCTGGTGCTTTTTGCATGGGCCCAGATTACGGCTCGGGCCGAGTCTCCCTCGTACTACTCCGGCACAAATTTTGCCATTACTTCCATAATGGCATTAATTCTATTTATTCTTGCATCGTTTGTAACGCTGACAGCGTCCATTGATGAAAACTGTCTTCGGATCAAATTTGGCTATGGAATTTTCGTCAAGATGTTTCCACTTAATCAGATAGCTTCAGTTCAGTCAGTAAAGAATCACTGGTACTACGGATGGGGAGTGAAAGTCTGGTTTTGGCCGTATATGTGGATTTACAATGTTTCCGGTTTTGACGCAGTTGAGATAACTATGAAGAACGGAAAAATTTATCGTATAGGGACAGATACCCCCAGCGAACTAGAAGCCGCAA
>JBBTYQ010000002.1:0-51278 GCA_038078555.1 Patescibacteria group bacterium
GTTTTTCAAACAATGGCTTGCCATTGTAATAGTATTTTTCTGGTACATTTTTCTCCAGTAAGTCAGTAATTTTCACAGTTAATTTTACCGGATTAGGAAACTCAAATTTTTCAGAGTAGTCTTTATTCCTAAAACCAACCATGTAAACACGCTCTCTATTTTGTGGGATATTCCCATACTCCATACTATTTAAAACTTTTGTTTTCAAATAATAACCAAGATTTTCTAGTGTCTCTTGGATAATTCTAAAAGTTTTACCTCCGTCATGGCTTTTTAAGTTTTTTACATTTTCAAGCAGAAGGCCATCGGGCTTTCGTGCGTCAAGAATTCTTGCAATATCAAAAAATAAGTTTCCCCGTCCCTTTTCATCATTGAATCCTTGCCTATATCCTGCAATAGAAAAAGCTTGGCATGGAAAACCGCCGAGCAGAAAATCGAATTTAGGAAGATCGTCTATTCCTATTTTTCTAATATCTTCAATAATAAGTTTTGAAGTCGGAAAATTTAAATCATATGTATTTTTGCAATGCTTGTCGAAATCATTTGCGAAAACGGTCTTAAATCCGGCTCTTTCAAAGCCGATTCTGATTCCTCCAATTCCCGCGAACAAATCGAGGGTTTTAAATTCGCGTTTTGCTTTATTTGAAATAATCTTTTCCGGCTCGTCTGATATATTCCTGACTACTTGAATAACAACCCCCCTAACTTCAACTTCCGTCCTGAAAAGAGGCTTCATATTCGGATTTCGTGGCTGGAGACGGAATTTATTTTTTTCTCTGTATAATTTCTTAAGAGTAGCTTGATTGTCATCTATAATCGCGACAACAGTCTGTCCGTTTTCAGCGACAGATTGCTTTTTTATTATTACAAGATCGCCGTCAAAAATTCCTTCATCAATCATGCTATCGCCGAAAACCCGCAAGGCATAGTAATCTTTTGAATTTTTAATAGCCGGATTAGAAACAGCGATTGTTTCTTTAAAATCCTCTATCGCCTCGATGGGCATTCCAGCCGCTATTGTTCCTATTATTGGAATTTCTATTATTGTTTTTATTTCTTTTTTTGGCGTCATGTTCCGAGCAGAATTTTCAGCCTTTGCGAGATAGCCCTTATCCTTAAGCGCATTGATATGCTCATGAACCGTTGAAACAGCCTTAAGCTTAAGTTTCTTTCTTAATTCTTCAATAGTCGGCGATATGCCATTTTCAAGCCGGTAAGTATTTATAAAATCAAAAACCTGTTTTTGTTTTTTTGTTATTGGCTTCATATTGCTATAAAAAGTTATTTGCGCTACAATTTCATTATACCCGAATAAAAACCGAAATTCAAAGCTATAATTATCCACAGGCATAAAAATAAAGAAATGGATGTATTCACAAAAGCAAAAAGAAGCGAAATAATGTCAAAAATACACTCTAAAAACACAAAAGCGGAGCTTTTGGTGTTTCGAGAGCTTAAAAAAAGAAAAATTTATTTTCAAAAACATTATAAAAAATGCGCAGGCTGTCCGGATGTTGCAATTCCAAGCAAAAAAATTGCGGTGTTTATTGATGGAGACTTTTGGCATGGCTATCAATTTAATAAAAGAAAGGATTCATTGCCGATAAAATACTGGTTAAAAAAGATAGAAAATAATATTTTAAGAGACAGGCGCAATCGCGGACTAATTAAGAAGCAAGGCTGGAAAGTTTTAAAAGTTTGGGAACATGAAATAATAAAATCGAAAGAAAAAACATTGGAAAAAATAGTGCGATTTATTAAATTATGAAAATCAAAATGATTAAAACAAAAGGCTTGTTTAAAAATACTTTATAAGGAAAAAACTTTTGCTTTTGTAAAATTTTTAAAGTAAAATAATTAGATTATGACAAATATACTTTTACTTGGAATTTTAATAATTTCTTTTGTAATATTTCTGATATTAATTATTTTGAGAAAGTTCCCTAAAGCAAAAAATTATTTTGAAGATTTTGCTCTAGCCGTATCTATTATCACTATATTCTCCTTCGCTTTTACAATATATAGCTTCTATGAACAGATAAATTATCAAGCCAATATAATACGAAAAGAAGAAGAAATGAAAAAACAAAATCAAATACTGTATTTGGAAAACGCACGGGAAGAATTATTAAATAACTTAGATCTCTCCTTAAGATTTTTGAATATCGAAAATCAAATTTCATTGAAAACGGGCTATAATGTGCCACTCGAAAAATTTCAATACCAGAATTTAAGAGAATTGCTTTCCTTTTATCAAAATAAATTTGTTCGCAACGACATTTTAAAATATATTAATTTTGCTAATTCAGTAAATGACCTTATTGATTTAATGCGCCTACCAATTGAACCAACATCACAAAAAGCATTAGAAGCAAGGGTTAACCAAGTTAATACTCTTTCTGAATTTGCGAGCACAACAAAAATGAAATCAGATGAATTATTGAACAATTTGAGTACTAATATAGTCCTATAAGACTAACCAATTTAATTATGGTTCGGATACCGAGGAGTATATGATTTAAAATATATGATGGAACTACTGCTACAATTTAAGTTGATTAAAATACTTAACAAATACAACAGAAAGAATAAAGCCCCTACTCGCGAAGCATTTATTAAGTATGTGAGTCAATATCATAGACATAATTTTTTTTATAGATCCGATAGTAATATCGAATATGAAAATAGAATTAACAATACTTTTGGTGATTGTATAGCACCATCTTTGGCAGATAGAAAAGAAAGGATAAAATATTATGCTGCTTACGATGAGGACAAAGAAAGCTTACTTGTAACAGCCGAGGGAAGAAAATTTACCACCTGGCTTGGATTTATTGAAATGTTTTTAAAACACCATAGTCGGACAAAGGGTCTTATTTTTTGGCTTTTAGCCACACTAGCAATAATTAATTGGAAACCCATATTACAGTTAGCCAAGGATATTTTTATAAGTTTAAATCGTATAATATAGTTACACATCCAAAAAGCGTTGAAACTAAGATTAAAAGTAGCCAGATCTTCGGAGAAATAATTTTCCTTGTGCTAAGCTAAATAGCACGAAAAATTATGGAGGAGAAGGGATTCCCTGTCCCGCAGCCAATAAGGAAAAGTCACCTCAACGCTTTGCTTTGCTGTTATAAATCTTTTATAATTTAATAACATGAACAACAAAAAAAACCTTATCTGGGGAGCGGTTTCGCTTATTATAATTTTGGTAATTATTTATGCCAGTAAAAATTACACGCCCAAGGAATCCAGCGCTCCAGCAGATAATAAAACACCCGATACTGCTCAAGTAAATGAAGAAACGCCAAAAGCCCCGGAAGAAACTTCTTCAACAAAAAATCCAGCACCAGCAACAAAAACTCCAGTGCCATATCAAAACATAGCCCCGGCAATACCTTCAATAAATAACGGCCGCGTAATTTTTGCGATAAAAGATAAAGCGGCAAATGTTGATGATATTCGCTCAATTTTTCTGACTACTGCCTCGGTAAAAATCCATCATCCAACTAAAGGCTGGATTACGATTCCCAATAGCGCGAAAGAATTTGATTTGCTGGAAATTAAAAAATCCGGCTTGCTCGGCATTTTGGGCGATGCTTATCTGGAAGCCGATTTATACAACCAGCTTTGGCTGACGATAACTAAAGTGAGCATACTAAAACTTGACGGCACCACCCTAACCGTCAAACTTCCATCTCAAAATATCCGCTTCCCCGCATTCTCAAAAGTGGTAAAAGGAGAGACTATGGCAATTGCCTTTGATTTTGATATTGAAAAATCTCTGTATATCACGGCTGACAACTCTTATCTCTTATTGCCGGTTATAGAGACGTCTATCCAAAACTCAATATATGCCAAAATGCTGGGCAATAATAAATTCACATTCTCAAGCGGCACCACATCATCTCGCATTAAGGTGGGCACGAATGAAAACGGCGATGTCGCGGAAAACTACTCGATAGATCCCCTTACCGACATTGAATTTATCGGAAATGTCATTAAACTTCGGCCGTACTATTTAACCGAAGAAAAACTTGCAACAAGCGCGGCGCGAGCAATTGAAATTGCTATCGGCGGCAAATACCTTGATAGCGTGATTTCGATAAAACTGCTGGAAAATGAAATTTGGCAAATATACGGCGTTAAAAATTCTTCCAATATAACTATTAAATTGGATGCAAAAACCGGAAAAGTTATCGGATCATAAGACATCTATATCAAGCGTCTTCTTTATTTTTATTGCTAAAAATTTTTTAAAAAAAATAAAAACATCGAAATATCATAAAAACCGAAACTGGTCGTCTAATCTCCAAAATCGGCCATAAAAAACTTATTAATAGTTTTTATCTGATAGTGGTTTTAAATCAAAGCACATAGCTAATTAATCAACAATCAAAATAAACTATTCTTATGTTAATCGACGACGTTATCATTAAAGTCACATCAGGCCATGGCGGCGCCGGCGCAGTGGCTTTTAATAAAAATATGATGAGTCTTGGGCCAGTTGGAGGAAGCGGCGGTAAAGGCGGAAATGTAATTGCCCAAGGCGTTTCTGATTTAAGCGCCTTAGGCCAATTCCGGTATAAAAAACAATTATCAGCGGAAAATGGCCGCGACGGACGAGACCAATTCAGAGACGGCCATGACGGCCAAGATTTAATCTTAAAACTTCCGGTTGGAACCGTGATTCACAACCTGACAAATAAAACAGAATTTGAAATTACAAAAATCGGAGAATCTGCGCTTTTGGCTAATGGCGGAAAAGGCGGAAAAGGAAATTTTCTCTTTAGGTCTTCAAAGAATACTTCTCCAAAAAAATTCCAACCGGGTTTGCCGGGCGAAGAATTTGATTTTCGCTTGGAATTAAAACTTATCGCCGATGTTGGTTTTGTAGGACTTCCCAATGTAGGAAAATCAAGCCTTTTAAATGAGCTCACTAATGCCACCAGTAAAGTGGCAAACTATCCTTTCACAACTCTTGAACCAAATCTCGGCGTCTATTACGAGCTTATGCTTGCCGATATTCCGGGACTCATTGAAGGCTCGTCAACCGGAAAAGGCCTGGGTATCAAATTTTTGCGCCATATTGAACGCACGAAAATTATTTTTCATTTTATTTCCGCCGAATCACCGGACCCAAAACGAGATTACAAGATAATCCGCAAAGAGCTTGGCTTATATAAAAAATCTCTTCTTAAGAAACCTGAATATCTTTTTCTTTCAAAAAGCGACGCTGTTTCGCCCGAAGAATTAAAAAAAGGAATCGCGATTGTAAAAAAAATAAACCCAAAAGCAATCGCTATCTCTATTTACGACGACAAAAGTCTTGAAACTGTAAAAACTATTCTAAATAAAATTAAAACGGAAAAATTCGACCAAACTAAGCCAAAACCAATCAGCCAGCCGCTTTAATAAAATATAAAAATTTTATACAATATTATAATGAATAAAATAAATTTTATTTTGATGCTGCTAATAGCATTGATTCTTGCTTTTGGCGGTTGGTATTTCGGAATTTATAAAGCAAAATCTGTTGAAAAAATACCGGTTATGGAACAAAATATTAATAATAAATCTATGGAAAAAAATAAAATCATTCTTTTAAAAACAGACCTGGGCAATATTAAGCTTGAGCTTTTTGAAGCTGACGCGCCCAAAACAACCGCTAATTTTATAAAACTTTCTGAAAGCGGATTTTATGACAACACAAGATTTCACCGAATTATTAAAGATTTTATGATCCAAGGCGGAGACCCAAACAGCCGTAACAATAATTGGTTCGATGACGGAACAGGCGGACCGGGCTATGAATTTGAAGACGAGATAAATAATCACAAATTAGTCCGAGGAATTCTGGCCATGGCTAATTCCGGACCAAACACCAATGGCAGCCAATTTTTTATTGTTACTGCCGAACAAACCCCTTGGCTCGACGGCCGACACACGGCTTTCGGCAAAGTTATTGAAGGCATGGAAATTGTTGATAAAATTGAAAATCTAAAAACATTTGAAAATGACAATCCCCAAGGCCAGGCAACTATCAATTCGGTAGAAATTTTAGATGATAATATTTAAATGATGAAAAGTCCTGAATTTTTAAATAATAATCAAACTGAAATATCCGAATCGGAAAAAACTCGTTATGAAAGCGCTTTATGGCAAAAAGCCGAAGAATTAAGCAGTAATAGAATTGAATTGGAAGAAAAATCGAAAACTTTATATGACGCTTTAAATAATAAAAAATCCGATGCAGATTCAATGGATAAAGAAAAAAATTATTGGCAGGCTGAAAAAAAATTAAATACTATCAAAGAACAGGAAGATATTATCCAAAAATTATTGGAAAGATTAACTGATGGATTGATTGAAAAAGAAGAAATAGAAGAAATTTTATCCAGTTACCAAAAAGAATCTGAAAAGCCCAAAGAATCTAAAGAATCTAAAAATGAGGAGAATGCCCTTTCCAAGAAAAAACAAAGGATATTGGAAGAAAAAGAAAAAACCGGAATTGACCCTAGGGGCGACCAATTTTCCAGTAAAGAATTCGGCCAAGAAAAAATGCGATTAACAACCGGACGCCGCGCTAAAAGCATCAAAAATATAGATACTCAAAACGCCTTAAATGAATTTATCTATCGCACATCTGATACTCACGGAGGAAAAGGCGCAATTAAAAAAGGAGATACTTATATATCCAAAAGCGGCAAGAAAATCAGGAAAAAATAAATAATCTTTATCTTAAAAATAGTAAAAGTTTATATCTCAAAGCTCCAGTTTGTTGAGAAACTCCTTTAACTCTTCGCCTTCTATGGCGCGGTATTGTCCCACCGGTAGATTACCGAGACGGATATTCATAATTCTTACGCGTTTCAAATCAATCACATCATATTTTAACGCCGAACACATCCGCCTTATTTGGTGCTTTTTCCCTTCAGTAAGCGTGATATTAAATTTATTTTCGCCGGTTATAAAAACGCGGCATTTTTTAGTAATATAACCTTCAATATTAACGCCTGACTCCATTTTTGACTTAAAGTTTGAAAATAATCTCGTAGTAGTCATAACCGCATATTCTTTTTCATGAGCATATTTCGGATTCAGCATACGGTCAGTTACGCGGCCGTCATTAGTCAAAATTATCAAACCATGCGAATTTTTATCCAATCGGCCCACCGGAAAAACATCGTCCAGAGAAATGGAACTCTTAATGTCAATCTCCCCTTCTTGCGGAGAATGAGTAATAATTCCCTTGGGCTTATGATAAGCGAAATAATGATAACTCTTTAAATTTGAACCTTGCCGGACATCAACTACATCATCTTCATATACCCGATCGCCTAATTTAGCTTTTTTCCCGTTAATAAACACGCTTCCTAAAGAAACAAGTTCGTCTCCGCCGCGGCGCGTGGAATATTTTTTAAAAGCCAGATATTTATTTATCCTCATGGGATATTTCGTTTTTTCCATATACAGTTATTATTTTATATTTCAGCCAAATTGTCTTGAAGAACATCCCGCAGTCCAGCTCTTTTCACAAAAAGGGCTGGACGAGGGGGAAGAAAATTTTGCCGTCCCGACGTAAAATCGGGATTCCGACCAAAGCATCGGAACTGGAGAAAAATTATTCTGTTTCTGAAAGACAATTTGGCTGAAATATTAATCATTATTATAACTAAATATAACACTAAAAATTATTATTTATAATATATGCTAAAAAAAATCCCCGAAAAAAAAATCGGGGATTTTAATTAAAACATTAAAATCTGTTATTACGTAATCTGATTTTTGGACTTGTGGCATTTTACGCATTTTTCCTGTTCAATTGCTTTTATGTTTACCCGCCAGCTATGAGGCTCATGGCACTCCGCGCATCCCATGCCAACTTTATCAATATGAAGTTTATGCCTGGGTATATTTGAAATCTTAGCATGACAGGCAAGGCAATCGCTTGTTTTCGGCTTTAATTCCGCTTTTTGATGAGGCTTATGGCAAATAAAACAGTCGAACTGCATTGCGCCGTTTTTTGGAAAATTTTCGCTTGATTTTCTTCCATGACACTCAAGACACTTTGCTTTAGTGGGAAGAAGATCCCGCCGTTGTCCCATTTTAGCGTCAACCTTATAAGTATGGCAATCCAAACACGCAAGATTTTCCATGCCGAAACCATGTACCAGTTTTTCTTTATGGCAATCAAGGCAAAATCTTTCACTAGGCTTAAACTCATGAAGATTTTTTGCATGACATTTTACGCATTGGATTTTCTCCATAAAAACATGCTTTGCATGGCCGTATGATTTATTTATCTTCTTGATATTTAAATCTTCCCCTTCATAGTGGCATTTCATACAAATCTCATTGGGCACAATGACTTTTCCATTTCTTGGCGAAACCGCATCGGGATTATTAAATACGGTTATCCCTAAAAGCCTGACTTGTCCAGCAAGGCTTTCTATATGGCATTCACCGCACTTTATATCCTTATGTACAGAAACCTTCCACTTATCATAAGCTGACTGCATAATATGGCACATTACGCATGACTTAGGATTATTATGGGTAAAGTCGTAAAAATAAAATGGACCGAATGACAAAATGACAACCATAATTGCAGTTACTATAAAGAAAGCTGTCTTAAAATTAAAACCAGTAGCTTTCCACCATCCAAACGCTTTCTTCATTTCTCTCCTCCCTTATTTAAATCAATAGATTTTTTGAAAAAACTCGTTTTAGAATATCATTTGCCTTAATTTTGTCAATCAAAAATAGCTTATAATTTTATTGTCTTATAAAAATGGTACTAAAAAATAAAAACAAAAAACCGGCAAGCCATAAGCCGGATTCTGTTCCCCGCTAAGCGGGGTTGCGACAATTTATCTGGATCCTCGATTGCTCTCGGATTCTTGCGGCACTCCCCCGCATTGCGGGGGCTCGGCCTTGCACCCAGTAAGGATTTAGCCGTTTCATCTCTGCTTTCTTATCCCTATAGCAGAGTTAAGCCTTCTACGTCGGGATCGGGCTTCTCCGCGAACTTTCGCAGCGGAGCGTTTCTGCTCGCACCTCTCGCATTACTGCGGCGGGTCGTTAACCCGTACAATTGCCCTGCATATTGCAGAACCGGGTGTCCGGACTTTCCTCCCTGATTTTTCATCAGAGCTGTCGCTTGGCTTGCCGATTTATTATATTATACTCCCAAATTAAAAAATGTCAAAGTTTAAAATAAGCTATTTTGACTGTCCAGCTCTCTGTTTACCAAATAGTCGGCTTGCTTATTTTCCTCTCGTGGAATCTGCTTGAATTTAACTTTTAAAAAATCCTGTTTTAAATTCCAAATCTCAATAAAAAAAGATGTTAACCTTTCTTCTTTAATTTTATATTCTCCATTTAATTGTTTGGCAACAAGTTCGCTGTCAATTCTTATTTCAACTTCAGATTCTCCTGATTTCTTGCTGCCTATTAGTTGCTTTATTTTTTTTAGCGCAAAAACTACAGCTTGATATTCTGCTTCATTATTGGTCGCTTCGCCTAAAAATTTACTATATTCCCTGATTCCTGATTCCTTATTCCCTATTCCCGATATTACAATACCAATCGCCGCTAGCCCGGGATTTCCCCTACTCCCTCCGTCGCAATAAGCGATAATTATATCCATAAATATTTTATTTCAATGATTCTAAAATTATTATTTAATAAATTTCCACGGTAATGGCTCATCGGCGTCAAGCGAAAATCCTGAAGCCGACTTGTGCCCTCCGCCTCCGAAATATCCCGCTAATTCAGAAACATCAACGCCGTGATTTGACCTCAAAGAAAAACGTCTTTTGCCGTTTCTTTGCGACCAAATAATGCCCACCGGCGCGCCTTTTTCTACCAAAGCATGGCCAATTTCAGATTGAAGAACCGGAGAATTTACCGCTAAACCGGAAAAATTCTTTATTTTAACTTTGTCAGCCTGTGAAGCCAGTTTATCTATCAATTTCTGCCGATATTTCAAAAGAACGTCTCCAGCCTCAATATATTTTTTGCGCTTTTTAGCGTTCTCGAAATCTTTGGCAATTTTATCATATATTTCAAAACTGAAATCGTAAATATCCAAAGCCGCCATTAATTTTTTCGTATTGGGAATTTTGAATTTCCAAAGGTCGATATCTTCAATATGCCTCAAAAGCCGAGGCACTGATTTTTTAGCATGAAAATATTGCCAGCTTAAAACCGCGCCGGAATGATTCAAATCATATAAATAATTTTGTCCGCATTTTGCCGACGCTTCCGCGCTGATATGATGGTCAATAACCGTAAGAATCGCCTGCTTGCTTATTTGTTTCATTTGTTCGAGCGGATAAGAGAAATCAACCATATATACTTCCTTATTTTTTAAATTTTTTGGCGGCGGCGCTTGATGCTCTACGCCAATATAATCCGCTTTATTTTTAAATTTTTTCCAAGCCGCATACGCCGCTCCAAATCCGTCAAAACAATTTTTGTGATATAAAATTACAATAGATTTCATTTTTCTATACTATTTTAATACTTCAATTCCAGGCAATTTCTTGCCAGCTAAATATTCTAACATAGCTCCCCCGCCCGTAGAAAGAAATACCTTGGTTGATTTTTTATTAATTTTTCCCAACAAAGTAGTTGTTTCTCCGCCGCCTATTATCGAATGTGCTTTGCTCTTAATAATCGCCTTAGCAATCGCTTTCGAACCCTTTGCATACCGCTCATCTTCAAAATAGCCCAAGGGCCCGTTCCAGATTATAGTTTTTGCCTTGCTAATAATTTTTGAATAATCTTTAATAGTTTGAGGGCCAATATCTAAAATTTTTCTTCCACTGATAGCAACATCAGCAGGTAAGATAATCTTACCCGACTCAAGAAACTTTTTTGCAATCGGAATCATTTTGCTTTCATACAAAGAATCGCCCACCGGTAAATCCTGAGCCGCTAAAAACGTATTGGCAATGCCTCCGCCAACCAGAAAATAATCAGCTTTATCCAAAAAATTTTCTATCAAGCCCATTTTATCCGGAACTTTTCCGCCGCCCAAAATAATAACCAATGGTTTTTTCGGTTTTTTCAGCGCGTTTGATAGCATTTTAATTTCTTTTTCTAAAATCATTCCAGCATAAGAAGGCAAGAATTTCGTAATCGCGGTAACCGAAGCGTTTTTTCTATGGCTTACGGAAAACGCGTCGTTTACGTAAAAATTCCCGAGAGCCGCCAATTTTCTCGCAAATTGACTGCTGTTTTCTTCTTCTTCCGGAGAAAACCTTAAATTTTCCAAAATAAAAACCTCGCCATTTGGCGATTTTTTCACAAATTCAGAAAGATTTTTAAAAAATAACTCATTAAGATCGCTTGATTTAAATCCGATAAAATGAACTCCTTGACCGATTTTTTTAGAAATTATTTCTGAATATGGCTCCAGAGAAAATTCATTCTTGCATGATTTTTCGTCTTTTTTCAAACAAATTTGCTTCTGTCTCCCCCGATGGCTTAAAATCAAAACTTTGGCGCCTCTCTCGATTAAAAATTTGATAGTGGGAAAAATCGCCATTAATCTAAGAGGAATTTCATTTTTTTTAAAATTTCTCAACGCTTCGTCTTCAATATTTAAATCAACCCTTAAAAGACAGGTTTTGTCGAATATGTCATTTTTAGATAAAGATGATAAAAATTTCATTTTCTTTTAAAATAAGTAATATAAACAATAACACCGTCATTAATAAATAAAATTATTTATTATTGCCCATCTTGGAATAAATTCTCCCGTTTTCGATGCCCAACTACTAATAAAAACTATAAAACTAAAAACAAATATTCCAAAAATGTCAAAAAATTCCGGCCTAATAAATTTAAACATAGCGGGATACGAGAATCGAACTCGCGCCTTCAGCTTGGGAAGCTAATGTACTGCCACTATACTAATCCCGCAGAGCATTCTAAAAATGTAAGCTCTTTTATTTGCATTATTTTAATTTAAATTCGCATTATTATAGTTCGGCAAGCTCGCCATCTTGAGCCCTACCAAAGGACTTGCCCTAAGCCGCTGAGCCGCGCAAGGGACTTGCCCTGAGCCGCGCCGAAGGGTTCGCGATTACTCCTTAATTATAACACTATCGCCGTCCCATGAAAAACCAGGCGCTAAAATTATGATTTTAACGCTCGCTTTTTCAGTTTTAAACCATTCATTAAAATCAACATTTTTTAAAATCAGCCTGCCTTCCAGAAGCTCCCGCCTTGCTTGGGGCTCTAAAACTCTGAGTATAAAATCATCCAAAGAAAAACCGTATAATTTTTCCGCTGCCTTTTGCAAATCTTTATCAGCCAAAACTTCTTCAATTTTTTGCCTCACCTTCATTTTAATTTCTTCCGGTTTTAATTCTTTCCTTAGCGCTTTGGCAATTAACTCATCTTCTATTAAATTATTAAGAACTGCCCGCTGAATCTCGATTTTTGCCTCTCCTGAATTTAAAACCTCAAAACTATCGTTTTTTGAAATCTCAAGTGCGTTTTTATAATAATTAAGAGCAGCCTCGTAATTTTTATTGAAATTATTGGCAGAAATATATTTTGAACCGACAAAAATAATCGGATAAGAATCCGTAATTATAAAATAAAAACCGCCTCCCAAAAGCGCCGCTAAAAACACAAAAATAATTACTCTCCAGTACATTTTATGGAACAACAATTATCATTTTCTCGCCTGGTTTTTTATAATTGAATTTTGACCTTAATTCTTTTTCCAGATTTTCCGGCCTGGAAAAATATTCAATTTCTGAACCAAGTTTTTCATTTTCCTCGGTTAAAAATTGAGCTTTGGCGCTTAAATTCAAAAAACTGGCCTTCAAATTATTGTTTTCTTTTAAAATGAAATAAGCCTGTAACCAGACAGCCATTAAAATTATCAATAAAATTCCTACAATTGCCGTTTTCATCAATTCTATTATAATATATTAGATTTTATGAACAATATCAGAAACTTCGTCATCATCAGCCATATTGACCACGGAAAATCAACTCTGGCAGACCGCTTCTTGGAAATTACCAAGACAGTGGAAAAGCGTCAAATGAAAGAGCAATTCCTTGACCAGCTGGAATCCGAAAGAGAAAGAGGTATCACCATAAAAATGGCGCCCGTACGGATGACTTACACTCTAAACGATATCTCTTATACCTTAAATTTAATAGATACTCCGGGTCATCACGATTTTTCTTACGAAGTATCAAGAGCTTTAGCCGCGGTTGAAGGAGCTATTCTTTTAGTTGACGTCAGCCAGGGCATTCAGGCTCAAACTCTGGCAAATTATCATTTAGCTAAAAAAGTTGGCTTAAAAATTATCGGAGCTGTCAATAAAATTGATCTTAATCCGCTCCAGCTTCCAAGTATTTTAGCGGAAACTGCTAATCTCTTAAATTGCCCAATTGAAGAAATTCATAAAATTTCCGGCAAAACCGGAGAAGGCGTAGAAGAATTGCTCAAATCAGTAATCAAGAAAGTATCTGCTCCAAAGCACCAAATAATTGATTTCGGACGAGCTTTGATTTTTGATTCTTTTTACGATGACCACAAAGGCGTTATCGCTTCAGTCAGAGTTTTTGACGGTAAATTTAATTCGGAAAGCGAGGCGGAGCTTATTACTGCAAAAGAGAAATTTAAAATAAAAGAATTGGGAACTTTTAACCCTCGCCTTAATCCGACAAAAAATTTGTTTTGCGGAGAAATCGGTTATATTGCCACTGGCCTGAAAAATCCTGAAAAAATAAAAATTGGCGACACTATCATCCAAAATTCCAAATTAAAAATTTCAAATTCCAAATCTTTAGCATTGCCGGGATATTCCGAGCCAAAGCCAGTGGTTTTTGTTTCTTTTTATCCTGATGAAACAGATGAGTATGAAGATTTAAAAAAAGCCCTTCAAAAATTAAAGCTTAATGATTCGGCTTTAAATTTTGAACCGGATTTTAACGAAGTTTTAGGCCGAGGATTTAAGGGAGGTTTTTTGGGGAAATTGCATTTTGAGATAACCGCCGAAAGATTAGAAAAAGAATTTGGTTTAAAAACCGTCAACAGTTTTCCTTCGGTTGCCCTAAAAATAAAAAAATCTAGCAGTTTAATAGATGACAATCATTTCTCTGAGTCAAATACTATTACTATAGAGAATCCGGCTGATTTGCCTGATGAAGTTAGGGATATATGGGAACCGATGATAAACCTGGAAATTATTACGCCCGTAGAATATCTAGGCAGTATTCTGCAATTAAAAGAAAATTTTAGAATGGAAAATATCCAAACTAAAAATTTGGGAGAAAGAATTCTAATAATCGCCCAAATGCCGCTTCTTGAACTGATTTCGGAATTTGACGACAAATTAAAATCGGTTTCCGGAGGTTTTGCTTCCTTTAGCTATGAAATTAAAGATTATAAAAAATCTGATTTGAGAAAATTGGAGGTCTTGGTTGCCGGAAACCAAGTTGCCGGATTAACCAGAGTTGTGCCCCAAAAAAACATAGAAAGAGAAGCGCGCAAAATTGTAGGAAAACTCAAAAATGTTTTACCCGCTCAGCAATTTATTCAGGCGATTCAGGCAGTGTCAGGCGGTCACATTATCGCCCGAGAAACTATTACGGCAATGAAAAAAGACGTCACTGGCTATCTTTACGGCGGAGACCGAACCAGAAAAATGAAATTATGGAAAAAACAAAAAGAAGGCAAGAAAAAACTGCTTTCTATGGCCAAAGTAAAAATTCCTTCCGACATTTTTAAAAAAATGATCCAATAAAAATTAATTATCCCCAAAAACTTATTTGCTTGAAAAGTAATATGCTGTATAATTACAGTATGAATTCCAAAAAAGCCTTTACCCCGTTAGAAGCAAAACGCCCCGCGGATTGCCGTAAAAATAAATGCCGGTCAATTAAAGCTCGCGCTGAATCTAATGCCCTTAATGCCCCGCGCAAGCTTCTAACGGGGTTTACTCTTATAGAGTTTTTAATTTATATCGGTATTTTCGCTGTTTCTGCGGGATTGATAACCGGCATTCTCATAACCATTCTTAAAATAAACCAAAAAGAATCAGCTTCTGTTGAAGTTACCTCCCAGCTTAATTTTGTAATACAAACCATAAATCGCCTGGTCAAAGAATCATCGGCCATAATAGTCAACAACAACGGTAATGTTCATAATGACACTCCCGGCCCTAATCAGCCTTATCTCGTTTTAAGAATGAAAGACTCCTCAGGCGGCGTAACTGACCGGGACCCGATTACTATCTGGAACGACGGAGCTAACGGCATAACAATCGAAGAAGGCATGAATTTTAATACAAGAATTAATCGTCTAACCAGCAACCGAGTTATTGTTGACCAGTTTAATTTTACAAAAAACAGCCAATATCCAGGTCATGACACTGTATCACTGAATGTTCAGCTTTCTTATAACACTCAAAACCCCGGTTCCCAATTTACCAAATCTATTCAATCAGCAATTAGCCGGGTTTCTGCCGCTACTTTTGACTCTGATTTAATACCCGGCGGCCCGCCTTATAATTGGAATATCGGTCAAACTGGTTCGCCATGGAAGAAAATCATCGTTGATAACGGCGGCTCCGCAAGCCCGTCTTATACTTTTGACGACAATCTTGGCACCGGATTGTTCAGTCCTGGTACTAATGTTCTAGGCTTCGTCACAAACAGCAATGAAAGAATGACTATTAATGCAAATGGTAATATCGGTATTGGGATTGATAATCCAACCGCTAAATTACATATTAGCGGAGGTGATGCCGCAATAACTACCCAAGGAAACGGCCTTGTCCTCAAGGCAACTGACGGAGCAAATTGCTATCGGCTTAGAGTGGATAATACCGGCGCGCTTAGCACCACTCTAATTACCTGCCCTTAGTTTATAATTATTTTATTTAACAGAGTAAAAAATAAAAAATGTCACTCCCCGTGGCATTTTTTATATTTTTTGCCGCTACCGCACGGGCATGGATCATTTCGGCCGACATTAGCAAAAGATGAGCTTTGAGAAATAGCATGATTTTGATTTTCTGTTTTAATTTCCCTTATATTGCCTTGACTTGTCTGAATCATATTATCAATATTATCTCTGATATAATTTTCAAAATTTATAAATAATTCTTTGAATAATTTGTGCCCTTCCCGGCGATATTCCACCAAAGGGTCATGCTGGCCGTAAGCGCGAAGCCTTACTGATTCAGTCAATGCCTCCATGTTTTCCAAATGACTCATCCAAAGCGCGTCTAAAACAGATAACAGCGCAAAGCTAATCTGTTTTTTAAAATCTTTATCTAAAACTTTTAGTTTATTTATTTTTTCTTCCGCAATGTCGGCAACAATATCTTTTATGGCATCTGATAAATTTTTTTCTTTATTTTCTTCGTCAATTACTTCCAATATCTCCTGCCTTTTGGCGTAAATGGCTTTTCTTTGTTTGTTTAAGACATCATCGTAATCAAGCAAATGCTTGCGGCTGTCAAAATTAAAACCTTCCACTTTTTTCTGAGCTTCGTTAATTACCTTGGAAACCAAACGCGATTCAATAGGCTGATCCTCGGGCAAATTAAAACTTTCCATCAATGATTTGATTTTCTCGCCTCCGAAAATCCTTAGTAAATCATCTTCCAAAGAAAGAATAAATTGCGATGCCCCGGGATCGCCTTGGCGTCCGCTTCGACCTCTTAACTGATTGTCTATTCTGCGCGCTTCATGCCTTTCTGTTCCGATAACGCATAAACCTCCCAGTTCTTTTATTTTCTGAGTTTCATCTTTATCCGGCGGATTACCGCCTAAAATTATATCAACGCCTCGGCCTGCCATATTTGTGGCAACAGTTACCGCGCCTGATTTTCCCGCTTGCGCGATAATCGCTCCCTCACGCTCGTGATTTTTCGCATTTAAAACTTCGTGAGGAATGCCAAACTGCTTTAATAAATTCGATAGAATTTCATTATGATTTATCGAAGCGGTGCCAACCAAAACCGGCTGGCCATTTATATGCCTTTTTTTTATCTCTTCAGCCGCTGCTTTGTATTTGGCGGAAGTGTTTTTATAAATCGCATCCGCCAAATCCCGCCTTATCATCGGCTTATTCGGCAGAATACTCACCACTTCCAGATTATAAACCTTGTGAAACTCTTCAGCTGAAGTTTGAGCCGTGCCGGTCATGCCGGCAATTTTTTCATAAAGGCGGAAATAATTTTGAATTGTGATTTTGGCAAAAGTGCGCGATTCTTGTTTGATTTGCACTCCTTCCTTAGCCTCAATTGCCTGATGCAGACCGCCGGAATATCTTCGCCCGTGCATTAATCGTCCGGTAAATTCGTCAACAATTATAATTTCGCCATTTTTAACAACGTAATTTTTATCTTTTTCAAATAGAGCGTAAGCTCTTAAAGATTCCTCCAAATAATGAACCAATCTCAAATTTTCCGGCGCATAAATATTTTTAATTCTCAAAGCTTTCTCCACATTATCAATTCCAAGCTCAGAAATACTCACTGATTTTAACTTTTCATCAACAAAATAATCTTCTTCTTTTTTCAATTGACCGGCTATTTTAGAAAAAATCTTATAATATTCGCTTGATTCTGCGTCTGGCGCGGCAATAATTAAAGGAGTTCTCGCCTCATCAATTAAAATGCTGTCAACCTCGTCAATAATCGCAAAATAATGCTTTCTTTGAACTTGCTGATTCAAGCTATAAGTTAAATTATCTCTAAGATAATCAAAGCCGAATTCATGATTAGTTCCATAAAGAATATCGCAAGCATAAGCTTCTTTTCTTGAAATTGGCCGCAAATATTCATGGACCACTTTAAAACTGCCCAAAATATCCCTTTCTTTATCCAATTTATTTTCATCTTCAAGCGGTTTTTCAATTTTATAATTCGGATCGTATATATATGCAGAATCATGCGTCAAACAACCGACTGATAATCCTAACGCATAATAAATTTGGCCCATCCAAACCGCATCGCGGCTGGCCAAATAATCATTCACTGTTATAACATGAACGCCTTTACCGCTAAGCGAGTTTAAATAAGCCGGCGCAGTAGCCGCCAAAGTTTTTCCTTCGCCAGTCATCATTTCAACAATTTTCCCTTGATGTAACGCCGCACCGGCCGTCAGTTGAACATCGTAATGACGCTGACCTAATGTTCGCCGAGCCGCCTCTCTTACCAAAGCAAAAGCCTCGACCATAATGCTATCGAGGCTTGCTCCAGATGCGATTATTTTTTTTAAATCAAGGCTTTTGGATTTCAGTTCTTCGCTTTTCAATTTTGCAAAGTCTGATTCTAAATTATTAATTTCTTCTATTTTAAGCTTAAAATTTTCTTTTCCAAAAATCTTTTTAAAAATACCTATCATGATTTATTTTTTTTCTTAACTCTAATTTTAGCTCCGCTGATGCCTTTATATTTTTTAATTTCTTGGCCTAATTTTTTATTGATATTATCAATCGCCACTCTAATATCCCAATCAGAATGCTCAGCTCTTATCTTTTTCTTCGGAAGGTAGATGTTAGCTTCGGCATAAAAAACATCTCCTTGGCGGTGGTGTCTAGTTGTTCTTGCTATTTCCACTTCTGCCCTTACTTCGCCTTCTTTTTCAAATTTTCCCAAAAATCTTTTGAGCGAACCGATTTTTTCTTCGATATATTCACTAATTGCCGGAGTTAGATCCAGCTTGGCTGATTTTATTATAATCTTCATAAAAATTATTATACTAAATAAAAAGCCGCCCTGTAAAGAGCGGCTTTTTGAGATAATTTTATCTCCTCTTTCCTTTCTTAGAAGCTTTTTTCTTTTTTGCTGCTTTTTTCTTTGCTGCCATGTGACGATTTTATTTAATTAGTTTCTCTGATCTCGGACAAGAAATTAATCAAATTTATTTTTTTTAAGTCAACGTTGATTGCCGACCAATCAACCACGCTGAACTTTTGTTTGTCAAAACTTTTTATCGTTCGTCTCTATATTATAATTTTAATAAAATAATAAGCTAAATGCAACAAAAAAATCTGTGGATAACTCAAGTTCGCCAAAAATTGAAAATTTTCTATTTTATTTTTTTATTTTACATTATTAAAATTATACTTTTAATTTAAATACTCAATTTCTTCTTCTAAATCAAGGTTATATTTCTTTTTTACTTCACTTTTTGTGAGCGCAATCAAATTTTCAACATCTTTGGCAGTAGCTTCGAGGACATTAACGATAAAATTCGGATGTTTCGGTGAAATCATCGCTCCGCCGTAAGAAACTCCCTTAAGTCCTGCTTCGGAAATCAAATAAGCAACCGGCAAAATCGGAAATGGATCATTTTTTACTGGAAAAGCGCTGATATCAATATTACTCTGATTAATTTTATTAACAGCGATATTTTTAAAAGTGCTGCCTAAACTCGGATATTCCATGGGATGGCGCATTAAGCGATAATCAATATTTTTTTTTATTTCTTCTTCTATTTCTTTATGATTGCCTTTGATTAAATTCAAAACCGCTTCAGTAATTATTTCTTTTCCCTTCTCTTTTTTAAAAATACTTGTCCTATAATCGAAAAAACATTCCTTGCCGCTTCTTTTTATAATTTTTGGATTTTTTAGCGACACATCCACACTCGTCACACTTTTAACGATATCTTTTATTTCTCCGCCAAAAGCTCCGGCATTGCCTCTGATGGCTCCGCCTATTGTTCCGGGCAAACCCGCGGCCCATTCTAAACCCTTAAAATCGTTTTCTAAAGCAAATTGAAGTACATCGCTTACAGAAACGCCGGCGCCGACTCTTATTCCATGTTCCAAAAATTCCATAAATTTTATAGCCGGCCTTAAGACTAATCCGTCAAATCCCTCGTCGCTAATTAAAACATTGCTTCCTCCGGCCAAAACAAAAACCGGCGCGTTGGCTTTTTTAGCTTGATTGATTGCCGTGATAATTTCTTCTGAATTTTTAGCTTCAAAAAAATATTTGGCTTTACCGCCGATTTTATAATGGCTAACTTGATTTAAAAAAACATTTTGGTCAAACATATTAAATAAATATAATTATATCAATATTATCGTCGGGATCGCTTGTAATAATTTATTAAAAAAATTTCTTCCTTCTATTTTGAGGAAGAAGTTGAAAGCCGTAAAAGCGGCTACAAATGGTGACCTCCAATTTTTTTGTTTAGTGAGTGCTCTATTTTGTAGCCGCTTTTGCGGCTCAAAATAAAAATATTTTATTAAAACGATCCCGTTAATAATTATACTATTATAAAATTTAGAATCAACTTTGTTTTACGACAATCATAAGTATCCAAAAAAATCCAAAAAATTATAGATCATAAATTGCTGAATTAATAGCAATATATTCATTTTTATGCTCAAAAACAAAACCCCCCACCACTTTGCCAACTATAATATTAATTATAGCGGGTAAGGCGGTGGGGGGAAAATTGGATAAATTTTCCTTAAATTTCCCTGTCTAAAAAACAGATAAGGATAAGGAAAATCCACACTCACTAATATAAGTATATATCGAAAAAACTAAAAAGTCAAGCGCAAAATCTTATTATTTGTTTTACTCCCCTGTCTTCAGCCAATTCCTGTTCATAATGGAGAAATCTATGGAATTAACTATAGTGTCTTTGTTGATGTCGGAGATTGGGTCGGATAAAAACCATTTGGAAGATAACATGGAGTAATCAAGAGAATTGATGACATTGTCTTGGTTAAGGTCTCCGGCTGGTAGAGTTGGAATAGTGATGCTTGAGTTATTGGCAAGAGTGATATTAGTTTGTTTTTTGGATAAGTAATAAGGTGATGATACTTTGACGTCGTAAGTGCCCGGGGCAATGGTTATTGAAGCTAAAGTTATTGAGTTGGCAGTCGGGTTTTGAGTTGCGGTGTATATTGCGGTTGAAGAGCCCGGATTATAGATAGAGATGGTAAAGCTGTTGGAGTTAATAGTAGTGTTTCTTTCAAGAGATAGGCTGAAAGAAACATTGGAGGTAGTTGTTGGAGGCGACGGCAAAGCAGCTTGAGTGGTGGCTGAGGCTGAAGTTGATTGGCTTGATATGTTTCCAGCTGCATCATAAGCGGAAACTGTGTAAGAATATGATGTGCTGGGAGATAAACCAGAGTCTGAATAAGTCGTGGTGTTAGAAGTTCCTATTTGTGTGCCTGCTCTATATATACGATAGCCGGTTACTCCGACGTTGTCGGTAGAAGCAGACCAAGATAAATTGATTTGACTTGAAGAGATAGCAGTGGCGGATAAGCCGGTGGGAATTGACGGAGCAGTGGTGTCAGTTGGCGGAGGAACACTGCCGGAAAGAGGACCGATGTAATCAGTGGCAATAACCACATCGTCAAATAATACTTTGCAAGAAGGATCGGTATCTACATAGTTTTCAAGCCAAAAATAATTAATGTTTAAAGCAGAATTACTTCTCCACTGGAATCCTTCAAAAAGACTGCCGGTAGGACTTGGATAAAATCCATCCCAAACCCAGTTGCCCGTTGAAAATCCCTGGCCTAAATGAGAAAGTTTTTGGCCATTAATCCAAAATGCCTGTTCTCCATTATAAGCAGTTACGGGATTATTCATTTGAACCATCATTTCTACAGAAAACCATTCCCCTTTTTTCACAGCAAACGGCGACGGTCTTCCATTAAATGTATTACCCCAGTAATTTCCGGACGGATCTGATCTCATATTCATCCAATAAGTATAAAAATCCCATGCCCAACTGGATCCCATTGATTCAACTGCAGTAGACCATCTTTCATTTCCAACAGGTTTTTCTCCTGCCCTAGGCCATGGCCAAGCTGTTGAAGGATTGTGTCCTCCCAAAAAAGGCCAATGATGTATATTATTACAAACAGGATCTATTTTTGCGTAATATCGTACATAAAGTTTATCGTACCCCGGAAGAAGACGAGTATATAAATCAGCGCTGCCGCTAAATAAAGTTGATTGAGAACCGCCTGATAAAACAGGCTTATCAGAGCTAAATGACATTCTAGCCGAATTATTATTATATTCCCACTTTGATAAAAGATTAGCAATTGATGACTCCTCAAAATTTTCTGCAAAAACAACTCTTGAATCGTTGGCAATGCCGATATCTCTCGGATAACTGGCTGAAATGCCTGAACCGGTAGGCGGCGGCACACTAACTGCTTGTGTTGTCGCGTTGGCATTTGTTGACTGCGTAGAATTATTGCTTGCCGCGTCATAAGCGGAAACTGTGTAGGTATAAGCTGTGCTTGCAGAAAGTCCTGTATCTTGATAAGTAGTACTGGTAACTGCGGCAATTACTGATCCGCCTCGTCTGATAAGATAACCAACAACTCCTGTATTGTCAGTAGAAGCAGACCAAGATAAATTGATTTGGCTTGAAGAGATAGCAGTGGCGGATAAGCCGGTGGGAACTGAAGGAGCAGTGGTATCAGTTGGCGGAGGAACAACGCCCGAAATAGGCCCGATATAGCCTGTTGTCGAAACTGCAACGTCATCCATATCGACAGGAACACATCTGCCATTATTAGGGCTTCCCTGATTGCTATCTAACAAAATCGTACTCCAGCCAGATTGTGCATTAAAATTTACTGAATTATTAGATAATATCAGATTCTCGTTCTCCCAAAATTCAATAATTCCGTTTGCGCCGTTTGTATCTTCTTTTATATGAACTTCAAAAAGATGCCATTGACCATCACCTAAGCCTCCATTCATCCAACTTGTCCAACCGCTGGATTGAGCTCCCTCAAAAAGCTGAGAAGGAGTATATACGTATGCTCTTACTCTATTTCCAGTATGACCCATCCAAAAACTATCGGGATCTCCGACATTCACGTCAAAGAAAAGCATTTTTGCCCCTTCTTCAGAGCCCCATTTATAACCCAATGGCCATCTTTGATACCATCTAAGCCATATTTCTTTTTGAGGGGAAGAAAAAGCATGTATCAAGCTGCCGCTATTTGAATTTTTACCGTCGCCTTCCCAATGTCTTTTACCCTTTCCGCCAAGACCACTCGAATAATTGGCAGCAGAAGTTATTTGTTCGCCCCAACTTCCATAAGAATCAACGCAATACCAATTCCCTTCCCCTGATAGTCCATCACAATTCACATTATAAATCCCCATCGACTGGTTCCAGTCAGGACAGTTAAATGTAGTACTCCATAAAAGATTTGACGTTGGCGGAGGAACTGTCGATTGAGTTGTCGCGCTTGCGCTTATTGATTGATTCGATGCATTGCCGGCCGCGTCATAAGCAGAAACAGTATAAGAATATGTTGTGATGGGAGATAAGCCGGTATTTGAATAATTAGTGCTAGCTGTAGTGGCAATTTGAATGCCTCCTCGATATATACGATAGCCGGTTACTCCGACATTATCAGTAGAAGCAGACCAAGAGAGATTGATCTGAGTTGAAGAGATGGCAGTGGCGGATAAGCCAGTGGGAATTGATGGAACTTGAGTGTCAGTTGTTCCGCCGCCTGATGTATAAACTACTTCAAGATAAGGGTCTTGGCTCGTGCCTGCGGCTTGACTGATATAGAATGCAATTCTGTTTCCTCCATAACCGGTTGCGGTAGTTGGATCAATAGCTGTATTAAGTAAGTCATGGCCTTCTCTGATTCCAAGCATGGTAAAACCGGTTTTGTTGATAGCCAAAAGGCCTGCGGCATTCAAAGTAAAAGAATTGTAAGCGTTAGTTGTTATAGTTGTGATATCAAATCTATTGGAAAGCTCTTGAGAAGATGTTTTATTGTAATCCGCATTTAACAAGGAAGCAGTGGAAGCTTGAGTAGTAGGGCCGACTACTGAAATAAAGTCATCGCCGTCATTATCGTTATTGTTTTTGCTGGCAATAAATAATTTCAAAGAAGCGGAGGTTATCACCGCGTCATCAGGCAGACTAGCAGTGTCTACGGGAATAAAACCTCTCATTATCTTGTAATTGTCTGTTGGGTCGAAAAATGAGCCTGTGTCTAACCCTACTGTAGCTGTATAATCCGCTCCAGTGGCTGATATTGCGTCGCGGACAGCAGTCCAAAGGCTGTTATAGCCGTTTTCCAAATAACCGTCTCCTGGCGCGGAATAAAAATTAGAAGTGGCGGCAAGAGCGTTTGAGGAAATTGAAAGAAAAATAAAAAAAATTGATGCCAGAATTAAGTATTTCGATGTTTTTCTCATTTATTTCTATTTTATCATTTTTTTTACTGTTTTAATACAGTGTTATCCACAGGTTTATTGTTTTAGATTAAAAACCTAAAACCTTAGTATGTCTTTAATAGTAATAACAATCATCAAAAAAATAAGAAGCGCTAAGCCCAATGAATTGACTATTCTTTCAAATTTATGGTTAGTTGGCGAACCTTTTATTTTTTCAATTGCCAAAAACACTAATCTTCCGCCGTCCAAAGCCGGAAAAGGAAAAATATTAATCACGGCTAGATTTAAAGAAATAAGCCCCAAGAGCTGAAGCAGATAAATCAATCCTAAGTTGCTTGCTTGAGCGGTTAATTTCACTATTCCAATTGGTCCGGCAACAGATTCAAACGAAGCTTTACCAATAAAAGCTTTAACAATTAAATCAAAAAGTGAAGTAAATATCGTTTTAACTATTTCAACAGACGCCTTTAAGCCCTCCCAAAAACTCATTATGATATTTTGCTTTGGCAATCCGGCTTCAGTCAAATTTATGCCTAAAGCGCCTTGACCTATTGGCGGATCAATTCTGGGTATTACCTGAAATTCCAAAATTTCTCCGGCCCGCTCAATTTTTAAATTAATAGTTTTCCCACGGTTAGAATTGGTATATTCAATAAAATCAACTGTCTTATTGAATCCTACAATTTTATCGCCCCCTTGCAGTCCGATAATTTCTGCCGGACTATTTTCTTGAATGTTTGTAATAATAACTGCCTGAGGAATGCCAATGGCAAAAACAATTGAAATAGAAATCCAGCCAAGTAAAAAATTCATTATTACTCCACTTGAGATAATCACCGCTCTTTGCCAAATTTTTAAATTACCAAAACTTCGTTCAGGCAAAACTCCGCTATTTTCTTCCCGATTTTCTCCAAAAATTTTTACAAAACCGCCAAAAGGAAGCGTATTAATACTATAATTTGTTTCGCCGATTTTTTTACCCCAAATTTTCGGCGGCAAACCAAAACCAAACTCTTCGATTAAAAGCCCGAATTTTTTAGCGGAAAAAAAATGGCCAAGTTCATGAACTAAAATTAAAATCGAAAGAAAGATTATGACAAAAACAATGCCGATTAGCATAATGCAAAACCAATTAAAACTACTCCTCTATTTCTTTTATCTTATTTCCTAAAATATTTTCTATTTCTTTGTTAGTCTTATCCACTGATTTTTGAACCTGTTCCTTTAGTTTGAATTTTTCGTCCTCGTTGATTTTTCCCTCCTCTTCTTGATGGACAATTTTCTTATTCATCTCATCTCTAATTGTTCTAATCTTTATCTTTATTTCCTCGGACTCTTTTTTGGCAATTTTAACCAGCTCCTCGCGGCGCTCTGAAGAAAGCGGAGGTAAATTGATTCTTATTAAATTTCCTTCAGTATTGGCGCTTACATTCAAATTAGAAACCTCTATTGCTTTAGCAATTAATGAGACTGCCTGCTTGTCCCAAACGGAAATTTGAATTTCACGCGGCGGAATTACGCCGATAGACGCCAATTGCTTCACGAAAAGTTTCTGGCCGAAATAATCAACCGCAATGTCCTCCACTAATTTCGGCGAAGGCCGGCCGCCTCTTATAACCGAAAGCTGTTCCTTAAAATGATTTATTGTATCATTTAATCTTTTTTCTAAATCTGGCATTAAACTGCTCATATAATATCTTTTATTTTACCATAAAAAACTGATAATTGAAGCCAAAAAACCGTCGATAAAATCAACGGCAAACATCGCCGGCCCGTAATTATAAAACCACCAAAGGAAAAATCCCCAGATTATTACTATAACTATGACATCGCCCCCTCTAGACATTTTAATTGCAATTTTTTATTAACATTAAATCTCTTAATTAAAACTAATCTCTTAAAAACTTCTTTGAGTGATTCAATATTATTATCCAAATCTTTGTATAATTCAATAATAAGCGTTTCAAAAAATTTATCAATCAAATCGTTGTCTATAATATCGTCAATATTTTCCAGCTTGAAATTTTTTATTATTTTTTTTATTTTATCAAAATCCTTGCCGGTTAATAAATCAATTGCCCTGCCCGGCCGGCCGAAAGACTCATTAGCTGCCGATTTTATTTTCTCGCGGCTGATTTTTTTACTTAAAAAATTTAAAACCAAAAAATCTTCTATTTCAGAAATTGGCACTCTGAAAAAATAAATCTTTTGCAAGCGCGATACTATGGTTGGCAAAAGATCTTCTTCGCTTGATGCTATAAAAATAACCAAGCTTTGGTTTGGAGACTCTTCGATGATTTTTAAAATTGCGTTTTGCGCTTCCGAGCTTAAACATTGGGCGTCTCTGACAATCAAAGTCCGTTGTTTTGAAAATACCGGTTTTTGATATAAAAAATGCGCGATATTTCTCGCCGCTTCAATGCCGATTAAATTTTTCTCATCCGGACTAATCACCAACAATTCTTCCAAAATTCTTTTCGGCGGCTCAAAAATATTATTTTCCAGATAATTGGCCAGAGACTCAGCAAAAACAAACTTGCCTATTTGCGGTTCGCCAAAAAAAAGATATCCCTGGCTTAAATTATCGCCATCAGCTAATTTTTTAAAAAGAGCGACTTTATCTTTGTGCCCAATCATTGTTTATTTATTAAGCAATGCTCTTTTATAAATATCCAAATGGCTTAAAATCAATCCTGAACCCTTGGCTACGCAAAAAAGCGGATCTTCGGCAATATATGCGTTTACGTTAAAAATTTTTTTAAAAAAATCCGCTAAGTTCCTTATTTGAGCGCTACCCCCGGAAAGAATAATCCCCTTTTCCATAATATCAGCCACTAACTCCGGCGGAGTTTCGTTAAAAACTTTTTGAATAGAAGAGGCAATTTCCAAAAGATAAGGATTAAGCGCCTCGGCAATTTCATTGGAAGTTATCGCAAAATCTTTTGGCAACCCGGAAATCAAATCTCTGCCTCTTACCTGATAAGACATTTTATTTTTAGTGGGTAAGGCAGACCCAATTTCAATTTTAATCGTCTCGGCGGTTTGTTCTCCGATAGCAACAGAATATTTCTTTTTAATATAATTAGTGATTGCTGAATCAAATTTATTTCCGGCAATTCTTAAGCTTGCCCAAGAAACTATGCCGCCTAATGATATCACCGCTACCTCCGCTGTGCCGCCGCCGATATTTACAATCATATTTCCCGAATTGGCGTTTATCGGAATACCGGCTCCCAAAGCCGCTAAGATAGGCTCTCTTACTATAAAAGCTTCTTTAGCGCCCGCTTCTTTGGCGGCATTAATTACTGCCCGGCGTTCGGTCTGCGTAATACCGGCTGGTACCGAAATAACAACTTCCGGCTTAAAAAAATTCAAATTGCCGATAGCATGGCTGATAAAATACTTCAGCATCGCTTTGGTAATATAATAATCGGCTATCACGCCGTCTTTTAAGGGCTGATAAGCTTTAATATTGTCGGGAGTTCGGCCAATCATTTCTTTTGCCTCTCTGCCCACTGCTAAAACTTCGTTTTTTGAAATATCTAAAGCCACGATTGTAGGCTCGTTAATAATAAAACCCTGTTTTGGTACAAAAACAATCGTATTAGCGGTTCCTAAATCTATTCCTATTTTGCGAATAAACACTTTTAGTTTTTTTGCTTTTTGGTTTTTTGCTTTTTAGTCCGCCCGTGACGAATTTCTAACAAACCAATTAAACCAATTAAGCTTAAATTATTTAAATTCTTTTGATATCCGCGCCCAATTCTTTCAATCTTTGGTCGATATTTTCATAACCGCGATCAATTTCCTCCACTCCTTCGATAATTGATTTGCCTGAAGCAATCAAGGCTGCTATTAAATGAGCCATGCCTGCTCGCAAGTCAATCACTTTTAAATTAATACTTCGCAAAGGAGTCGGGCCGGAGATAATTGCGCTATGATAATAGCCTTCACCGTTAAACCGGCAAGGCAGCTCGCCTAAGCACTTTGAAAATACTTTAATATTTGCGCCCATTAAATTCAAGTCCTCCGTATAACCAAATCTATTTTCATAAACTGTTTCATGAATTACAGAAACTCCGTCAGCTTGCGTAAGTAATATCGTAAAAGGTTGCTGCCAATCGGTCATAAATCCGGGATGAGTATCTGTTTCCAGCTCTATTGCCGAAAGACTGCCGTTTCTCCAAAAAACAATTCCATCGTCTTCTACTTTATATTCTCCGCCCACTCTGCGCAAAGCATTTAAAAATGTTATCAAATGCTCTTGAGGAACACCCTTGATCTTAACCTTACTATCTAAATTGGCAACCGCCAAAACCGCAAAAGAAACCGCCTCGTTTCTGTCTGAAAGAACCTTATGTTTTACACCTCTTAATTTTTTCACTCCCTCTATATAAATAATTCGGTCTGCGCCCAAGCCGATAATCGCGCCCATATTTTGAAGCATCTTAATCAAATCTATCACTTCCGGCTCCACTGCGCAATTTTTTATAGTTGTCTTGCCTTGGGCCAACACCGCGGCTAATATCACATTCTCCGTGGCTCCAACGCTAGGATAACGAAGTTGAATTTTAGCGCCTTTTAATCCTTTTGGAGCGGAAACAAAATATGAATCTTTTCTTTCTTCAATTTCAGCGCCTAAAGCCTTAAGAGCGTCAAAGTGAATATCCACCGGTCTTGGTCCGATCTTGTCTCCCCCTAATACGGGAATCTCAGCCTTGCCTACTCTCGCAAGCAATGGGCCTAAAGCTAAAATAGGTATTCTGTTGCGCCTGCTTAAAGAAACTGCCTGATAATTTTTTATCTCCGGCGTTTTTAAAGAAGCAGTTGAGCCTTCAATTTTTATATCGCTTCCGATTATTTTGCAAAGTTCTGAAGTTATGGCAATATCGCCTATTTTCGGAAAATTTTCTAAAACACATTCCTCTTCAGTAAGCAAAGAAGCGACCATCATTTTGGTTGCCGCGTTTTTTGAGCCTTTAACCTCTATCTCTCCATTAAGTGGTTTTCCTCCATTTACTACAAACTGCGCCATTGACTTTAATCATATTAAATTCGTTGAAAAATTCAAGCTAAAAAGCTATACTAAAAAACTAATTATGTCTATTCAAACGCGCCGATTGCTGTTTTTGGGCTTTGTAATTTTGTTTATTCCCTTAAGTCTAGGGGTATTATTATTTGCTCAAGGCTGGCGAATAAGTCAAAATGGCTGTCAATTAACTGATTTATTAAACTGTCAAATAGGTTTTAAGCAAACCGGCGCCCTATATATAGAAACCGAGCCTCAAGATGTAAAAATCTCGCTGGACGAAAATTTTTTTACCGATCAGTCAAGTTTTATCAATAACGGTACTCTGATAACCAATCTCAATCCTAAAACATATAACGTTAAGATCAAAAAAGAAAATTATTTTCCTTATTTTAAAAAAATAAAAATCGAGCCGCCTTTAGTCAGCGAAATAATCAATGCAATTTTAATACCAGAAAAAATAACTCCAAGCATCGCCAGCCTTCAAAAATTAAGAGGAGAAGAAATAATAGCCATTAACAGCGATTATAAAAAAATAATCGTAAAAAACAAAAAAACCGGAATTTATTATCTTCATAATTTTAGCAATCAATCTTCGGCCGTAAATCTTAGTTCCGCTTTTGATAATCTTAAAAAAAACTATTTAATTGAAAAAATAGCTTTCCATCCCTTTGATGAACAAAACAAATTTATTATAGAATCAGCCGGCGGGCTTTATATTTTGGACACTTTGCGCATAAAATTGGATCCAATCCTAAAACCGCAGACCTCAAAAAAACTCCTTGCTTGGTCAGTAAAAAATCCGAATATTTATATTGCAACGGAAAATATAGAAAAAAAATCAGGGGAAAAACAAATACTAAAATATGAAATCTCATTTTTTAATTTAGTAGCCAAAGCAAATTCTCCAATAATAGAGCTTTCGTCGGAAATTAATAATTACGGCTTTTCCATAAATGAAATTGCCGCTTCGGATTCTCTGAGTAAAATCGGCCTGCTTAATTCGGCCGGCGATATTCATCTAATTGATATTCAAAACAAAGAAATAAAACAAATTGCCCATAATGCAAAAAGTTTTAAATTTTCTCCGGATAATAAAAAATTGGCGTTTTTTGACAACGATAATAAATTAAATGTCTATTTCATTGAAGAATGGCGCAAAAATATCATAAAAAACGCCGGTGAATCAATCAGTCTTAACTCCAATGAACAAAAACCTATTGAGAAAATTTTTTGGCGAAATGAATCATATCATTTAATCGCCGAAGAATATTATGATGCCTCAAAAGAAATCCATTTTTTAGAAATTGATAATCGAGAACCGCTCAATCGCCATTTTATAATTAAAGATTTTGACAGCGCTTATTATCAAAATAACGTTCTTTATTTTATCAAAGATAACTCGCTTTATTCCGTAAAAATATAAATTAGCTAAAATTAAGCATTGCTTTTTATCGCTTTTGTTTTTTTAAGAAACAATAGAATAATCAAAAATAATCCGCCTAGAAAATCAAAAAATAAATCTTTTAGCATATCGCCTGCCCCCAACTGCATAAATCCCTCATAACCTCTTAGGGAAATAAGAACATCATAAAAAAATTCAAAAAATTCCCAAAAAACTCCGATTAAAGCCACAAAAGAAAGTGTAAGGATTAAATTCAATGAAAATTTTAAATTTTGGCCGCTGGCTGAAAAAATAAATTTTGAACTTAAATACATAAAAACCATAGCTGCCAAAAAACCGCCTAAAAAATGCATAGGCATATCCAACCACAAAATTTTCCAATATAAAAAATTACTAAGGCTAAAAAAATGAACGAAAAGCAGAGTTATTAGAAAAACTACAATTGTTTTTAAAGAAACCACTTAAAAAATGTTTTTTACCTCTTCTTCCATTGAGGAGCGCGCCTGGCTTTTTTAAGGCCGTATTTTTTTCTTTCCACCATCCGGCTGTCGCGCGTCAGATATCCGGCTCGCCTCAAACGCTTTCTGAACTCAACATTGAATTTCACCAGCGCTCGGCTGATTCCATGACGAACCGCCACGGCTTGAGACGAAGGCCCGCTGCCTTTAACTTTTGCTACCACGCCAAGCTTATCCGTAATTTTCATTTTTTCCAAAGGAGCGGAAACTTCTTTTTGAAAGCGTTCAACTGAAAAATATTTCTTATAATCTTTATCATTAACCACAATTCCTTCTTTTTTAGTATAAAGCCTAACGCGGGCAATTGCGGTTTTTCTTCTGCCTACCGCCTCAAAATAACGGTCTTTGCCGACAGGCGCCGTTTTTTTTATTTCTTTTTTTTCTTCTTTAATTTTAGAAACTTTTTCTGTCATAAAAATTGATTAATTATTCTATAATTAATTTTTTTATTCTTTTTATCCTTAATTTATTTTCTGGAAGCATTTCCCTGACAACCTTTTTTAAAACTTCTCCCGGCCCTTTGCTCTCAAGCATCATAGCCATAGTTTGAGATTTTAAGTGGCCAATTTGCGTAGTATGCCGATAATAAATTTTCTGCTTTGCTTTTTTGTCGCTAATTGAAATTTTGCTGATATTTTTAATAATAACTCTGTCTTCGCCCTCCAGTCTCGGTTCGTATTGAGGATTTTTCTTTCCTTGCAAAATCAAGGCTACTTCCGAAGCCAATCTTCCCAATTTTTTATCGGTTGCGTCAATTATATAATCCATAATTTAAATTCAAATAAATTTATTTTTTGCCTTCTATTATTAATTGCGCTACGCTCTGGGGAACTTCTTCATAACTATTAAATTCCATAGTAAAACTGCCTCTGCCCTGAGTAATGGAACGCAACTTTGTGGCATAACCGAACATTTCTGAAAGCGGCACTTTAGCGTCAACTACTTTTATATTTATTCGATCGCCCATGCCTTCAATACGACCTCTTTTTGACTGAATATCTCCCGTAATATCACCCAAAAAATTAGGCGGAATAATCACTTGAATCTTCATAACAGGCTCAAGTAAAACCAATTTAGCACGCCTAGCTGCCTCTTGTAAAGCGATTGAACCGGCAATTTTAAAAGCCGCCTCCGATGAATCAACTTCGTGAAATGACCCGTCATAAAGCGCTACCTCAATATCGATTAAAGGATAGCCTGCCAAAACGCCTTTTTCTAAAGCTTCTTTCACACCTTTTTCCACCGACGAAATAAATTCCTGGGGAATTGTTCCTCCTTTTATTTCATCTAAAAATTCAAACCCTTTGCCTCGTTCCAAACTTTTAACTCTTAGCCAAACATGGCCATATTGGCCCCGGCCACCGGATTGTCTGATATATTTTCCCTCAGCTTCGGCTTCGCCTTTAATTGTTTCTTTATAAGCCACTTGCGGCCTGCCCACATTGGCTTCCACTCCGAATTCTCGCTTCATTCTTTCCACTAAAATTTCCAAATGAAGTTCGCCCATTCCGGAAATAATCGTTTCACCTGTATCAGGATCTCCGCTAATTCTAAAAGTCGGATCTTCGTCTGCCAAACGCCTCATCGCCATGCCCATTTTTTCCTGGTCAGCTTTGGTTTTAGGCTCAATTCTTATAGAAATCACCGGTTCCGGAAAAACAATTTTTTCTAAAATTATCGGATTTTCAGGATCACAAAGAGTATCGCCGGTAGAAGTGCCTTTAAGTCCGACAATCGCGCCAAGATCTCCGGCTCCGATTTCTTCTATTTCTTCGCGTTTATTGGCATGCATCCTTACAATTCTTCCAATACGCTCGCTTTCTCCTTTTGTAGAATTTAAAATATAACTGCCGCGCTTAAGCACACCGGAATAAACCCTAAAATAAGTTAAGTTGCCCACATAAGGGTCAGTGGCAATTTTAAAAGCTAAACCGGAAAAAGATTCACTTTCTTCAGGTTGTCGGATAATTTCTTCCGATGTTTTAGGATGAGTGCCTTTTATCGGCTTAAAAATAACTATATCGAGAGGCGAAGGTAAATAATCAATAACCGCGTCAAGCACTAACTGAACGCCTTTATTTTTTAAAGCTGAACCGCAAAATACGGGAAAAAATTCATTGTCAATAGTTGCTTTTCTTATAACCGCTCTTAATTCTTCTTCGGAAATTTCCTGCCCATCAAGATATTTTGCCATTAATTCATCGCTATATTCAGCAACTTTCTCCACTAAAATATTTCTATATTTTCTTGCTTCTTCCTTAAAATTTTCCGGCACATCTGATTCGATGATTTTTTCGCCGTGCTCGCCTTCAAAGTGGTAAGCTTTCATTTTTATTAAATCAATTACGCCTTCAAAATTTGATTCCAAGCCCATCGGAAGTTCGAGCGGATAAGCATTGGAATTTAAACGCTCCTGAATTGAACGCAAAGAATTTTCAAAACTCGCCCCCATTCTATCTAATTTGTTAATAAAACAAATTCTTGGCACTCGGTATTTGTCCGCCTGATGCCAAACTGTTTCCGATTGAGGTTCAACGCCAGCCACGCCGTCAAATACAACTACGCCGCCGTCAAGCACTCTTAAAGACCTCTCCACCTCCACTGTAAAATCAACGTGGCCCGGAGTATCGATAATATTTATTTGATGTTCGAATTCCTGCCGGATATCTTGTTTTGTTTTATCATCAGCAGCATTAAGCAAACGTCTTGCTTGAGTCCAAAAACAAGTAGTAGCGGCCGCAGTAATAGTAATGCCCCGTTCCCGTTCTTGCTCCATCCAATCCATAATAGCTTCTCCCTCATGAACTTCGCCGATTTTATGAGAAATACCGGTATAAAAAAGAATACGCTCGGAAACTGTTGTCTTTCCTGCGTCAATGTGGGCAATAATGCCGATGTTTCTGAATTTTTCTAAAGGATATTTACGCATAAAAAATTAGCTCATTATTGCCGATTGCAAATCATCTTGCAAAATGAGCAAAAGCTCTGTTGGATTCGGCCATTCTATGAGTATCTTGCTTCTTCTTAATAGCCGCGCCTTCGTTTTTAGAAGCTAATATTAGTTCTTCGGCTAACTTTTTAGCCATTGGCTTTCCTTTTTTGCTTCTAGAAGCGTTAATGATCCAATGACAAGCCAGAAAAAACCGGCGCTCCGGCCTAACTTCTCTGGGTACCTGATAATTAGCGCCACCCACTCTTTTAGAAACCACTTCCAAGGCGGGAGAAGCATTTTCCAAAGCTTTTTCAAAAATAGGCATTGGATCACCCTCGGAATCTTTTTTAATATTTTCCAAAGCATCGTAAAAAACTTTTTCCGCTGTCGATTTTTTTCCTTTTTCCATCAAATAATTGATAAATCTGGCCGCGGCGATGCTGCTGTATCTTGTGTCAGGCTCATGTTCTTTTTTATATTTTCTTTTTCTTCTCATGAATTTTTTATTTTGAATAACGCTAATTTATTCGCATTATTTTGAATAAAATTTGCAATGTTATTGATTATTATTTTGCTTTTTTAACTCCGTATTTACTCCGCTCCTGTTTTCTGCCTTCAGTGCCGGTCGTATCTAAAACGCCTCGGACTATGTGATATCTTACGCCAGGCAAATCTTTTACTCTTCCGCCGCGCAACATTACCATTGAGTGTTCCTGTAAATTATGACCAATACCAGGAATATAAGCGGATACTTCCATGCCGTTAGTAAGCCGGACTCTGGCAACTTTTCTTAAAGCTGAGTTCGGTTTTTTAGGTGTGGTTGTAAAAACTTTTAAGCAAACTCCTCTCTTAAAAGGCGAACTGGAATAAACCGGTTTGTTTAATACAGTATTAAAATAAAACCGAAGCGCCGGCGTTTTGGATTTCTTACCTGTCTTTTTCCTGCCTTTTTTAATTAATTGATTTACTGTGGGCATTTTAAAATTAAAAATGACTCAAAAAGTCATTGTCTAAAGAATAGCAAAAAGAGTCGTCATTTGTCAACCGACGCTACTTGTTTCCCGAGCTTTCTTTTTAATCTTGACTAAATCGGCTCACTCGAAAATCAGCCTGAGCCGATTCTTTAAAAACCCGCATCATTGCTGAATTAAAATCGGCTCAGGTTAATTTTTATCTTTTAAGCTTTCTTACCTCTTATTAAAATTAAAGAAGGGCTGGCGATAAATATCGAAGAATAAGTTCCGATAATTACGCCGACCAAAATTATCAAAATAAAATACTTAAGCGATTCCGGGCCAAGCAATAAAAGAGTCATTAAAACCAAAACCAAGGTAACTGAAGTGTTAATAGAGCGCGCTAAAGTCTGATTAATGCTTTGATTTATAATTTCCTTTAATTCCAATTTATCGCGGCTAATTATCAAATTTTCCCTGATTCGGTCAAAAACAACAATCGTATCATGAACGGAAAAACCGACGATAACCAATAAAGCAACAATGAAATTGGTGTTAAGCTCCACTCCTTTGAAATAGCCCAGCACAGCCAAAAGTCCGGTAGGAATAATTACATCGTGAAAAAGAGTGATTAAAGTAATCGCTCCGTATTTCCAAGACTTAATCGGATAAGAAACTTTTCGAAACGCATAAGCAACATAGAAAGATATGCCGAATAAAACTAAAATAATCGCCCAAATCGCCTTAGTTCTTAGCTCTTTTCCAATAGTCGGCCCGATAGTTTCATAACGCAATTCTTCAACATCGCCAAATCTTAATTTAACTTTCACCAAATAATCCTGATGCTCACTCTCGGAAATATGGTTCATTCTCAATAAAAAGCTTTGTGATTCCGTTTCTGAATAAACCGAAAAATTTTTAATTAGCAATTCTTTTTCAAGAAATGCTTTAAAATCGCCGATCGTCAGCTGTTGGCTATCGGCTATTGGCTTAATCTGCCAAAGCGTGCCGCCGACAAAATCAATGCCTGGTTTAAGGCCGAAAACAAAAACCGAAACAATACTCGCTAGTATTAAAATTCCGGAAATACCCAAAAAATATTTTCTATAGAAAATAATATTCATTTTAAATAATTATATTTTATTTTTTATAAATGCCCTTAATAATGTTCTTGTTATAGTTATCGCTGAAAACATGGAAACTAAAACTCCGATAAGCAATGCCAAAGCAAATCCCTTTACAAAACTTGACGCAAAATAATAAAGAATGACTGATGTAATAATAGTGGAAGCATTGGAATCTCTGATTGATGGCCAGGCTCTTTTAAAACCTTCTTCAATAGCCAAAGCTTTTGATAAACCGTTTTTAATTTCCTCCTTTGTTCTCTCAAAAATCAAAACATTGGCGTCAACTGCCATACCGATAGAAAGAATAAATCCGGCAATGCCCGCCAAAGTCATAGTAAAACCCGGAATAATTTTAAAAACCGCCAAGGTTAAAGGAATATAAATTAAAAGCGCTAAAGAAGCGAAAAATCCGAAATTCCGATAATAGCTGATCATAAACAGAATAATTATCAAAGTTCCGATAGCCCCGGCATAAACCGCTTTTTCAAGCGACTCCTGGCCCAAACTTGCGCCCACTGTTTGCTGGCTTATCAGTTTTATCGGAGCAGGCAAAGCGCCGGCATTAAATCTTGAAGCCATCTGCTTTACTTCATCCACGGTAAATTTTCCGGTAATCTGCGCTTTGCCGCCGGAAATTTTTTCCTGCACCGTTGCGCAATCAGCAAGCGAATAATCAACAAATGTGCAGATTTGTTTGCCCACATTTTTTTCGGTCACTTCCTCAAATAATTTTGCTCCTTCATCGTTAAATTCAATGCTTAAAAACGGACCGCCGGTTGTCTGATTAAAATCAAGCTGAGCCGACTTAAGATAACGGCCTGTCAAATTGGTCGCTAAAAACTGGGTAGAGGTGCCGCTGCCAATTACTTCCCTGAATTCCAAAAATGGCGTCTCACCGATTTGATTTATCGCCGCAGAAATATCTTTTACGCCGGCTAATTCCACAATTAAGCGGTAAGCCTCGCCTTCTTTAGCGGAAACAACCTGCGGCTCGCTCACTCCGAATAAATTGACTCTCTTTTCTATTACATCTCTTAAGCCAGCCATTACTGAATCGCGGCCGGCATCGGAAATCCGGCTCATATCAACTTCATAAATAAGATGGCTGCCGCCCACTAAATCAAGTCCCAAGCGCCAGGGCAAAAATTTTGATCCAAAATTAATTGACTCGGGAAATTTAGGAAAAATAAAAAACACGGATAAAATCTCTAAAATAAAAAGCGCTATTAATAATAAATTTGTTCTTTTCATTAAAATAATCGATGATGGCTATTTTTCGTCAAAAGCAATCATTAAATCGTTAAAATTCGCGTTTAATTGATTAATGGTCCTTGCTTCTTCGTTTATTTTTACCAACAATTCAGCTATCTTTCCATTACTGCCTTCTGTTTTGCCTAAAAATTTATTTTGCAAAACGCTTAAAAGCTGAACTAAATATTCATTATAAGCAATCAATCGGCTGATTAGCGTTGTTTCCGAGCTCACCGCCATTAAAGCCGCTTGCGAAGCCGAAGCCGGCGAGATAACGGAAATATTTTTAGCCATTATTTCCAATTGAACCGATAATCCGATTGCTTTTGACCGAGCCGATCGAGAACGCTCCAGCTCGCTGGAAATTAAAACCAAAGCTTCGGAATATTTTTTCTCCTTATCCAAATCAGAAATTACTTTAAGATTATTGGAAGTTTGCTCGGATAACTCAACAACTTCTTTGGCAATTACCGAAGATTGCTGTCTGGCTTTTAAAAACTCGTCGGGAATATTTTTAGTCTCCGGCATAAAAAACCTGACAGAAAAATACGCCAACAAAACTATCAGCAAAAAGGCGAAAAAAATTTTAATTCGCCTGGGAATTTTGGAATAAAAATCGTTAATTGCATTTATTATCAGAATCATTGATAAATACGCTACAATACGCGTTTTAATTCGTAATTATTAGTCTATGGAATATTATTGAAAAAATCAAGCTCCGGTGATATTATACTTAGACGCTGATTTTTACGCCGTCTTACTGATTTTTTATTTTAAAAGCGGGTATCGTATAGTGGTAATACCCCAGTTTTCCAAACTGGCGCCAGGGGTTCGATTCCCCTTACCCGCTCCGAAACTGCTCTTTTAAATTTTATAATACTTTATATAAAGCGCCAAAACCCCAAACCAAAAGGAGCCGAAAAATGAAAAAGATATTAATAACCTTAGTTTTAGCCTTGGTGGTTGTTATGCCTTTTGCATCAAGCGCCGAAAGCCAAACAGCGCCAATAATTGATTTAAATGGCGCTAATACCGGTGACTACACTATTGCCAGTTGCGCTATCCAAAAAATCAGCAAAAGCGAAATTACAATAACAGCTTTTGAACCGACAAACGGCGTAATCCAAAGAATACGTCTGATAAAAAGCGGCAACGGCATACTCAAGCTTTCCTTTTGGAATACGGATAAAAACAAGGTCCCTGCTTTTGAAAAATACTGTCTTTCTTACATCTCTCGCCTGCCGAAAGAAATACAGGATTTTATCCAGCCATTTTTTTCTGAAGAGATAGAGAAAATACAAAAACAACAAGAACCGAAAAAAATGCCGACATTTACAAATTAGGTTTTATCGCTTATAACCCAAAACCCCGAAAATTTTCGGGGTTTTTTATTTAATATTGGTGGACCCCGTTAGAGTTAGCTGGAACCAAATTATTACAGAATTAAAATTATGAAACCAACTAAAACTCTTTATTCACGGGGACAAATTGCAAATTACATCGTAAAACTCTAACGGGGTGGACCTAGGGAGAATCGAACTCCCAACTCGACTATGCCATAGTCGCGTGTTACCATTATACTATAGGCCCTTTTTATTAAATGGTTATTTCAATAATCTTCATTATCTCATTAAAAATATCAGCTGAAAAATAATCAATTCTACATACTCCTTTATAATCAAGGTTTCTTGATTTTTGCCCAATAGTTCGCGAATCAACTCTTGCATTATAAAATTGATTCAAAGGAATCCCTGTTATTTTTGCCCAAAATTTTTCTAATTTTTTTATATTTTGGTCTGCCCTGCATTGCACGGTACAACGAAATTTTTTCTCATCAATATAATAACAATATCTTAATAAACGCAGAAATAAGTTAATAATTTTAGGATCCGAATTGCCTATCATTATCGATCCTCGCCGCGTTTTTGATCCTTCGCCTAAATATAGCATTGCTATCATAATTTTTGCAACATCTTTATTTTCTGCAATATTTTGTAAATGCTCTATACGATTTTTTACTGATTCTAGATACGCTCTTCTTTTTTCTTTATTCACCGCCAATGCTATCTCGCGCCCTTTATTAATATTATTTTCCATTAATTTTTTAATTTTTTGCTGCTGTTTTTTTGAAAGCTTGATACTGCGGCACCAATTAGACAAAGTGCTTTTTGGAATAGTTTTTCCTATTATCCGATTGATTTCACTATATGTTTTCCCATTTTTCCGCAAATTAATCACATCAATTTTAAATTTGTGATATTGAAATTTCATTCATTATTATTGTACCATAGAGCTTTTCAATGTTCAATATATTATTGAAAATTTCATAATATAGTTTATTATTAAAAATCATTGTCCCCGTCGTTCAATGGATAGGACGAGAGTTTCCTAAACTCTAAATGTAGGTTCGATTCCTACCGGGGGCATGGAAGCGTGCCAGAGTGGTTGAATGGGCCGCACTCGAAATGCGGTATGCCGGAAACGGCATCGGAGGTTCGAATCCTCCCGCTTCCGCCAATTAGAAAAATTATAAACCAAAACAATCGCCTCTTTTTTAAAACTTTAAATTCTGCTAAACTTTGATTATGAACTTTTATTTTTTAAATCAATTGTTTAATAAAAAACAAAATTCGGTTGAAATTATCAAAAAAGTGATGCCGGCCGTTGTAACCATTACTGTTTCCGAAGCGCTGGAAAAACTGGAAAATGAAACAATAAATCTTAAAGCAAAGAAAAAGCTTAAAAGCGTCGCCGATTCTTCGGGCATGATTGAAATCGGTTCTGGTTCGGGCTTTATCGTGGATAAAGACGGCATTATTTTAACAAACAAACATATTATTGCCGACCCTGAAGCTAAATATAAAATAATTACCAATGATAACGAGAAATTTGAGGCCAAGGTATTGACCAGAGACCCTATAAATGACGTGGCTATTTTAAAAATAGTTGATTCCAAAAATAACTTCCCTATTCTTAATCTCGGAGATTCTTCAAAAATTGAAATTGGCGAAGAAGCAATGGCTTTTGGAAACGCCTTGGGAATTTTTAAAAATACGGTCTCTAAAGGAATCGTCTCCGGACTTTTAAGGTCAATATCCGCAAGAATAGACGCTAATTCCCCGACTCAAGAAATGAGAGGGCTTATTCAAACTGACGCGGCGATAAATCCGGGCAATTCCGGAGGGCCATTGATAAATTCCAATGGCGAAGCAATAGGAATAAACACCGTAACGGTTTTTGGCGCGGAAAACATCGGCTTGGCAATACCGATAAATTCCGCTAAGCGCGACCTTAATGACTTAAAAAAATACGGCCGAATCAAAAGACCGCTTTTAGGAATTCGTTATTTGATTATAAATGAGAATGTAAAAAATAAATTCAGCCTCCAGACTGATTATGGCGCGTTAATTATTACGCAAAGCGGCTATAACGAATCCATTATTCCCAACAGTCCGGCTGACATTTCCGGCCTTAAAGAAAGAGACATACTTTTGGAAATAAACGACCAAAAAATCACGTCTGATAAAACCATCGGCGACTTTTTGGAAAATCTTGCGGTTGGCGATGTTTTGAAACTAAAAGTCTTAAGAGGGAAAAAAATATCTGATATGAAAGTCTCTTTAGCGGAAAGAAAATAAAATTAAAAAATTTAATCGCTATTTGCTTATCTAATAAATATACTCGCTTACCAAAAGACCGGATCTATCAAAAAGCCTTAATCGATCGTGAAACTGATCTATACCCAAATCCTGATTAATCCAAAGCCGGTATTCATTAGACAAAAAATCCTTCTCATAACGATATTTAGAAAAACAGCTGCCATAGGTGCCGATAGTGTTTAAAAACTGCCGGCAGGCATTGCCATCGCTGGTGCCCGATAAAGTATTATAAAAACTGGTATTCACCGCCCCGCAACTCCCAAGAGAATAAATATAATTTTGGCATTCTCCGGAAAGATTGGAAATGTCCTGCCTTGGAATTGAAGGGCAATTTTTTGAAAGCGCAGGATTAAAACTATATGAATTTTCCAAGTATCCAATGCATTTATTAAGCCTTATGTTTCGGCCAAGCGCGCTTTTATTGCTGTATAAAATTATATAATAACTTCCGTTATTTTCAGCTGATAGTATTATATCTTTTTCAGGGACTACGCCCGATGGTTCATAAATATCCACTGCTTGAGGAATGATAACTTCCGAATAGTTATTCCTTATTTTCCAACCGCTAATATTAATAAAATCGCCCTTATTCGAACTGCTTAAATAAGAATAAAGCCTGATTTCACTTGGATAAGCGGCGTTGGAAGAATAATTGGCTGAAGAAATTCTGATTTTATCAAAATAAGGAGAAAGTTGTTCCCTTTTAAAACCAGCCGGAATCCTATAATCAGGCACCTCGGGCAAATAAACAACCGGGGCAAACGGAACCTGCGGCGTTTGAGGAGTTATTGATTGAGGTTCAGTGTACTTCGCCGCCGGTCCTGATACAGAACTAATCGGGGTAAATCTTTTACCCTTCAAATCGCTAAAAAGCGTCGGCGTTTGGCCTAAGAAATAAATTGCCAGTCCTACGGCAATAATTAAAAAAATTATTATTTTTAAAAAATTCATTTTAAACTTAAAATTTTAAATAACTATATTAATTAATTTATCCGGCACAAAAATTATTTTTTTTACCTCTTTATCTCCAATAAAATTCTTTATCTTCTCGCTGGCAAACGCTTCTTTTTCCGAATGTTCTTGAGAAATACCGGATTCAACTAAAATCTTGTCTCGGAATTTTCCGTTTATCTGAATAATCAATTCAAAATTTTTTATTTTGGCTAATTTTGAACTATAGCGAGGCCAATTTTCCAAATGAATGCTTTTCTTATGCCCTATATTTTTCCAAAGTTCTTCTGATAAATATGGCGCAAGTGGAGCCAATAATTTAAGGAATATTTCCCAATTCTTAACGCTTAGCGCCGGCTGGCGCTCTATTTCATTAAACAAAATCATTAAAGAAGAAACTGCGGTATTAAACCGAAAATTTCCAATATTTTCTGTTATTTTTTTTATTGTACTGTGCAGTAATTTATCTAAAACAATATTTTTTTTAGCTTCTTTTTTAACTTGTTTTTTGCTAAAATTATGCACTCTTTCCAAAAATCTTTTAACACCCAAAATTCCGCCCGGATTCCAAGGCCCGCCTTGCTCATAAGGGCCCATAAAACAAAAATGCATCTTAACCGTATCACTGCCGAACTTTCTGACCAAACTATCGGGATCAACGACATTACCGCGCGATTTCGACATTTTTTGTCCATCTGTGCCTAAAATCGTTCCTTGATGGCGCAGGGTCAAAAACGGCTCTTTAAAATTTAGATATTTTAAATCATTTAAAACTTTAGTGAAAAATCTTACATAAAGAAGGTGAAGAACTGCATGCTCGGCTCCGCCGATATAAACATCAACCGGCAGCCAATTTTTAATTTTTTTAGCTTCGGCAAACTTTTTATTGTTTTTCGGATCAACATATCTAAGATAATACCAGGAAGAACAAACAAAAGTATCCATGGTATCGGTTTCTCTTTTTGCAGGCCCGCCGCATTTCGGACATTTAGCATGAACAAATTTTTGCGAATGCGCCAAAGGAGATTTTCCTTCTTCGGTTGGCAAATAATTTTTAACATTGGGTAATTCAACGGGTAAATCTTTTTCACGAACCGCAATCCACCCGGGATTTAAAATTTCCCCTTTGCTATAATTTTTAAGTTTTTTAATTTTTAATTTATCAGCGCAGTTTTCGCAATAAACAAGCGGTATCGGCGCTCCCCAATAACGCTGTCTGGAAATAATCCAATCGCGCAGCCGATATTTGACGCTTTTTTCTCCGGAATTGTTTTTTTTCAACCATTCGGCCATCTTCTCCCGCGCTTCACTGGATTCCAATTTTGTAAACCGGCCGGAATTTATCAAAATGCCGTCTTCTGTATATGCCTGCTCATGATTTTTCAGTCTTGTTAGCCATACGTCCAGCTCCGCATGGCATAATGTGTCATAATTCACGTCATTTTCGCTGATCCACATAATTTCATGCGAATCCTCCCATTCTTTATCAACCGGCGATTTTTCTTCGTCAATAAGGTCAAACAAAACACCCGTTGTGTATGCAACCCTGTTTTCATCCTTATGCTTAGCAAAATATTCGGCTCGCACTTCTCCTCCTAAAATTTTAACCAGCTTGAGATTTTTATAACCGGTTTCTTCTTCTACTTCTCTTTTTGCCGCTTCAACCACGTCTTCATTTTCCTCAACTCCGCCCATCGGAAAAGTAACCCACAAAAATTTTTTAGATTTTAAACATAGAAATTTGTTATTTTTTGGATTTCTGACAAGCGCGTGAACATTTTTTCTTTCTTTCGAAATTTTGCCGGAAACTGGCGGATTTTTTTTATCAATTCTATTTGGTATTATAACTTCCTTAATCGGCAGATTGTATTTTTTCGTGAACTCAAAATCCCGCTCATCGTGAGCCGGCACTGCCATAACCGCACCAGTGCCATAATGACCCAGAACATAATCCGCGACATATACCGGCACTTCTTCCTGATTAAACGGATTAATAGCTTTTACGCCTTTTAGCTCCACTCCGGTTTTTTGCTTATCTTCCGTCAAACGTTCTCTTTCCAGTTTGCGCTTTGACTCCTCAATGTAATTCAAAACCTCTGGCCAATTAGCGATTTGCGATTTTATTTTTTCAATCAATTCATTTTCCGGCGCAATAACCAGATAAGTACAGCCGTAAATGGTATCCAAACGAGTCGTAAAAACCTCAATTTTTTCATTAACTTTAAACTTTAAACTTTTAACTTTAAACTCAATAATAGCCCCCTCGGATTTTCCTATCCAATTTTTCTGCATTATTTTTGTTTTTTCCGGCCAATCAAGATTTTCCAACCCCTTCAGCAATTTTTCCGCATAATCGGTTATTTTTAAAAGCCATTGCTCTATCTCACGTTGAACAACTTCTGTTTGGCATCGTTCGCACTGGCCGTTTACCACCTGCTCGTTGGCTAAAACCGTATGGCATTTCGGGCACCAGTTGGCAGTCGCTTTGGTTTTGTACGCCAAACCGTTTTCAAAAAATTTTAAAAACATCCATTGAGTCCATTTGTAATATTTCGGATCAGCCGTAGTAATATGACGCGACCAATCATACATTGCTCCAATACTTTTAAGCTGAACGGTCATTGTTTTAATGTTTTTATAAGTCCAGTCTTTCGGATGAATGCCGCGCTTGATGGCGGCGTTTTCCGCCGGCAAGCCAAAAGCGTCAAAGCCTATGGGCGAAAGCACGTTATAGCCCGTCATTTTTTTAAATCTCGCAAAAACATCGGCTGGCGCAAAATTATACCAATGACCGATATGAAGGTCTCCGGAAGGATAAGGAAACATTATTAAATGATAAAAATTGCGCCTGCCTCTTACCCTGTCTTTAACTTTATAAATCCCCTTTTTCTCCCAAATTTTTTGCCACTTTTTCTCTATTGATTGAAAATTCATATTAAAACGCAATTATATTATAAAACGTGGATAGCTAAAAAACAAATTAAGCGGCATTTATGCCGCTTAATTTGTTTCAACTATTTTTTAACTAAAGATTTTTTATTTTAAAACTAATGAAAAATTCCACGCCGCTTTTTTTGGGCGCTATTTTATCCAACGGAAGACTGATATCGGTAAAATCTGAATCTCCCAAAATGCTTGTTTTGAAAGCTAAGGCTGCAGCTTCATCTTTAGCTAAAGCATTTATGGCAATTGGCGCGTTATCGGACTGAATAAAAATTCTTGTTAATTCAATATCATTCCCGCCGAGATTTATAATTTTCTCAAAAATCTGCGACCAATGAGAACGTTGATTATCCGCTTTTAAAGCCAGTTCTATTTTTTTATTTATTTCCACTACCTCTGATTGAAGTTCAGTTATTTCTCCGATTTCCGATTCGCCGCGCAAGCCCGACAACTGATTATCTAAAGAATTGGCGATTTTGGTAAAAAATAATTCCGTAACCGCGAAAATAACTACCATTGAAGCCAAAGTCGCTAAAATAATATTTCTCCAGACTTTTACAAAATTAATCACTCTCTGCTTCTCAAATTCTTTTTCCGTACCAACGCTAGATAAGCTTATCAGAGTATCTTTTGAACGTAAAATTTGTCCTCGCAGAACTGAACCCAAAACCGGATAAAAAATTCTGTCTAAATTATTGAATTTTTTAAGAACTAGTTTTTTTATATTAAAAGAAAATTTTTCTGAAACTATCTTCATTATTTCATCCTCAAGGCCCAAAGAAACCAAAATAAAATTGTCCACCTGCCCGCCCCAATGATTTGCATAAAAGCTTAAAACCCTTCTAATTTCCTCAATAACAAGATTTTTAAACGATTCATAAGCTACTACTCGTTTGTCAGCATAAGCTGATTGCCAAGAGACAAAGTGATTGAAATACAGATTTCCGTTTCTTATAAGATTAAAACTCAAACCGTTGGTTCCTATATGAAGAAGAATATAGGATTTGCTGACATCAATGTCGCTTGCCAAATCAACAACCAATCTTGATAAAGAAAGAGCCAAGAATTCAAAAGCAACCGGAATAAATCCCGCTTTTTTGAAAACCTCTTCGTAATCATCGATGATTTGTTTATGGACAAAAGCCGCAAAAATTTCCAGCTGTCCTTCGCTATTAACTTCTTCACTGATTAATTGCCAATCATAATAAGCATTATTAAAATCAATAGGAGAAACCATTTGCAAATTAAGCTTTACCGCCTCACTAAAATTCGCTTTAACAACTGATGGCAAATTTATTATCTGAGCGTAAACATTATTGTCAGGAATATTAACCACTGCATAAATAGGCTTATTTTTGCCGCCGTTAATTTGATGGTGTAATTTTTTTAAGTTCTCCAAAAACTTCGCCTTGTCATTGATTTTCCCTTCTTTAATAACGTCTTTTTCCAACTTTAAAGTTACGGAAAATAATCCGTCTTTTTTTGGCTGGACATATTTTAAATCAACATCATTAATCTCCAAACCGCCGATTGCAAGCCTTATATTTAAGATATTCAATAAAAATTTGTAATTCATATCGCGATTTCTTTTATTGACTCTATCTTTACTTCTCCGCTTGAAGGATTGATATTTACTACGGCTTCCAATTTGCGCTTTTTATTTAAAAGTGTTCCGATTGAAACGATTTTTGATTTATTTACCGCAGGCAAATCCCTAGTAACCGTAATATTGGCGAGTTTGTCGACACTTACAGTCAAATTATAAGTTCCGGAAAAATCTTTATTGCGAATAATTTTTATTAAAGCGTCGTTAACTCCTGAGTTTGCGATTGCCAATGTTTCAGCTGAAATTTTGATTCCTATGTTGCCTTGGCTGAAAAAATAAGCAATTAACGCGCTGGCAATCCCTATTTCAGCCACAATCCCGCCTATTAAAAGCATCATCGGCAAAGCCGCAATCGCTCTTTTAAATCGTACATCGCGATTATTGCCTGAAAATTTTAAAATTTTATTAACATTGCCCATTTTTCTCAGCTGCATAAATTATTTAATTATTTACGAACTCTGATTAATTATTATATCATGAATTTTCAGCCAATAACTGCGAATAACTGAATGACTGATTAATTCAATTTTTAAATTATAAATTTTATTTTTAACATTATAAACTGTAATTTATAATCACATCATCAACTATAGGAGAAAGAAAAGCCGGACTGGCTTCCAAAATTATCTTATACCTAAAAAATCTTGCATTGCTGTGATATTTCGGGTTCAATTCTAAAGGATCGCCTGATGTAAGAGGAATGTAATAAGATATATTCGTCCCGTCTGGTCCGATAAAAGACCAATCTCCGGAATCGCAAACCGGTGGGTTTGTTGCGCCATTAGAACAATCCGAAGAAGCTATTTGAAATTTCACTGTTCCGTTGTTTAAAGCGCCTTGCCACATTACGGTATTTAAACTTCCCCCGTCATTTTTTGAAACATCAAAAATGATTGACGTTAAATCAGCTGAATTATTAACTGCTGGATTTATTATTTCAAGACTAGCTCCTCCACTGGCTGATGATTGATAATTCATGGTAATGCTTGAGGTGGCAAATATGTTTAATGGCTTCGAAGTAACTTTCGGATAAACTAAAAATCCGGTATCTAAATCTCTTTTCTCAATACGCCATCCGGCATAAGTACTATCAATCATTTCATAACCAGCAGCGTAAACAGCAGTTGAATCAACCGCCACAGCAAGCGCCTTTTCATTAGAAGGACTCTGATTGTCAGTCTGTTCCCAGATTAAATTTCCGTTTGCTAAATTTCTTTTTTCTACTCTCCATTGATAATCATCGTTTGACGGATTATTATTTCTCGGATAATTATCATATCCAACAGCGTAAATTCCACTACTGTCAATAGCAATATCTTTTAATTGGTCGTCTTCACCTCCTAAGGCGCCTCCAAAACTGGCCGGATTGCTTTCAGCTTCCCAAATAATACCGTTTCCGGTCGGATTTATTTTTACTATATGCCACGCTCCATCGGTTAGTGTCGGTTTTTTGTTTCCCCCTGCGTAAAGGCCCCCTGAATCAATAGCTAATCCTTCAATCATATCGTCATTAACGGTTAAGTCCTCCCCCCTAAGCCATATTCCCGACGCCGCCCAAGAAGTATCAAGAGACAGGTCGCTAGTCATTCTTCTTTCAACTCGCCATCTGGCATTGTTGCCGCCAAGCGTTTTATCATACCCACCCACATAAATATAAGAACCATCAACAATTATTGAAGTCGCTTCATCGTCATTGCCCGATAGATCAAACACCACAGACCTCTCCAAGTCGCCGTCTGATTTTCTTCTTTTTTCTATTCTCCACTGATGATTAAAATTAGGCCCGTCGCTGCCCGCTAAATACAAATATGCACTGTCTTGAGTAATGGCATAAAGATAATCATTAAACCCGGTGGGATTGCTCACCTGCTGCCATCCGCCTGTTAAACTGCCGTCTGTTAAGCGTCTTTTTTCTATGCGCCACTCCGTATTAGTCGTAATTTTATCATAACCAGCAACATACATATAATCCGAATCAATAACAACAGCCCATGGCTCATCATAAAGACTGGGATTAGGGTCCACTGTTTGCGCCCAAATTAGACCGCCGTCTGATATATCCCTTCCTTCCATTCGCCATAAATACTTAACTGACGCATTCATTTGAGAACCAACCGGATAAATAAGATCGCTTACCGCTATGTCATAAATTATCTCTATATCGCTTCCAATTATATTGGAAACAAGTGCTCCGTTTACTCCAAATTGCGTCTGTGATCCGCCCGCCCAATCGGTTTGAGTAAAAGAAAAATTACGAGTTTTTGAAATATATTTTAAAACGGACATAGAGCGCCCATCTCCCCACTCAACTTTGGCGGTTATCTTCTGAGTGGACGGATCTTCAGCAATATAGCCAACTCCCTGTTGCATTATGCAATCAGGTGCGCTTATCGAATTTGAGGTAATATCGCCTATTCCGCAAGAATCGCGATTGACATTTTCAACAAAAAAATAACGCTTATAAGACCTGTTTTCAATAATAATCGTTTCATCACTTGGCCCGGCAGAAACTATCTGGCGGCTGGAATCTATATAATAATTAGAAGTTTTTGTAAGGTTATAAATTTTAATCCAATCTGATTCGGCGATTACCGAAACATTGTCCACAAGCTCTCGGGCTAAATTATCGGCAGTTTGAGTCGTTCGAGTATCAAGGTTAGAACGCAATGATAAAGCAACAGCTCCCACGGCTGCGCCGATAAAAATCACGCCAATTGCCAAGGCAATAATAATTTCAATGAGCGATTGGCCTTTGTAATTATTTTCTTTTTTTTTAAAATTTTTAAAAATTAATAATTTCATAAAAAATCAATTTTAAAATTAAAAACTAATCTGACCACTGCCGTTTATGACAATATTTTTAAAATCTAAAGGATTTGATTCTTGATTAACTCTGACAGTTGTGGAAGCGCTTGGAAATCCCTCAAACTTGGAAAAAACAATGGTAAGAGTAGTTCCGGAAGATGGTAAATTGAATTCAATATTTGAACGAAGCGAGATGCGGGAAACAACATTGGCAGGATCATAGGAAGCTCCCTTGAATAAATCGTAATAATCATTAGTTGATAAATTATTAAAATAAACGCCCCAGGAATCGGAATCGTCTTGGCTAATTGAACGGTTTTGGGCATTTCTTAAAACCATCGCAATTTCTTTAGCTGTTAAATCAAGATTTTGACCAACACGATATTTAAAAAATCTCAATGTCCCGGTTGTCGCAATAATCACGGTAATTCCTAAAATTATTAAAAGCTCTATAAATGTAAAAGCTTTATTCATAAAACTTGAAATGTAAACTTAAAAATTTTGAAAATATAATCTTCACGTGATAATTTATATTTTTCATCAGAATTGTCCCACTAATTGATAAATCGGTACGATAATAGACAAAGCGATTACTCCGATTACTGTTCCGATAAGCAAAAGAAGCATCGGTTCCAAAAAAGCAACCAACGTTTTAATGGAAGAATCAATCTCGGATTCATAAAAATTCGCCAAGGTATTTAAAATATCCTCAATATGGCCGGCCTTTTCGGAGATTGACATCAAATTAACAATTACTCTGGGGAAATTCGGCTCTCGGCGAAAAGCTTCTCCAATGGTCATGCCTTTTAAAATTCCCTCGCGCGAAATTCTAAGTAAGCTATTTTTAATTTCTTCAGACCCGACAGCGTTAGCTGTAATTTCCAAAGATTCTATGATAGGCATGCCAGCCGCAAGCAAAGCCGATAAAGTTGAAGCAAACCGCTGAATAGCGATCTGTTTTAACACAGATCCGATAAAAGGAATCTTAACTATAAATCTGAAAAATATTTTTCGGCCGAGTAATGTTCTTGAAAAAAAATACCAGCTAAAAAAACCAAAAACCACAAAAAACGGCAGCATTATTAAAATATACTTATTCAAGAAAAGGCCGACCGCAAAAACAACTTTTGAAAAAGTCGGCGGATTAATGCCGCCTGACATAAAAATATCGGCAATTCTCGGCAAAGCAAAAGTTACTAAAAGCACTAATATTACAACCGAAGCGGTTAAAAGCAAAAGCGGATAAGTAAGCGCTGCTTTAATGCGATGACGAAGATCTTGTTCTCTCTGAAGAGACGTGCTTAAATCGCCAAAAATTCTTTCCAAATTTCCCGAGGCTTCGCCCGCTTTAACTAAATTAACGAAAACCGGAGAAAAAATTTTCGGATATTTGGCAAAAGCCGAATAAAACGGTTGGCCTTTTTCCAAAGTTAAGCGCATTTCAATTAAAAGAGCTTTAAGTATCGGCTTATCAAAATCAGCTATTAGAATATCCAACGCTTTAAATAAGTCGGTGCCTACTTTAAGCATCAAAGCAAGGTATCTTGTTAAAAAAACTTTGTCAGCAACAGTAATTGATTGGCCAAAAATTCTGAACCGGCTTTTCCCTTCAAATTCTTTTGCAATCTTAAGAGAAATCGGCTTTAAACCATTGGCATTCAGATATTGAAAAACCTCAGCGGAGTTTAATCCCTCAAAGTCTCCTTCTATTACTGCGCCATCTTTTTTTGAAGCAATATAATGAAATCGCATATCAATAATTATATCAAAAAACCGCTATTAAAATAAGCTCATTATCCCCAGCTTTGATTTTTATTTTCTATTCTCCCGCCTTCAGCCAATTCCTGTTCATAATGGAGAAGTCTATGGAATTGACGATGGTGTCTTTGTTGATGTCGGAGA